>JARGOJ010000770.1:2779-4690 GCA_029210225.1 Planctomycetota bacterium | reverse complement strand
AGTCGTCCCCCATGGCGCTGAGGGAGATGGCGGCGCCGATCTCGCCGCTTTTATCCAGGGCGATGCGGGTGAGGCTCAGGTTGCGCTGACCGCTCTCAACCTGTGCTTCGATACTTTGCTTGGTCTTCTCTTGTTCTTCGGGGCTGAGTTTGGGGCGGATAAGTCGGACATAGTTGTCGAGATGACTCAGGGTTAATTGCAAGTGTTTGACTCCAGTTCTTTGAGGAAGCGCCGGATCTCAGCGCGACTTTTAAAGTGATAGATGGTCTTTTTGTTTTTCATGGTTTGAAGCAGCTTCAAGGTTTTGGGGCGGCCTCGCTTTGGGTAGTGCCAGACGAATTTAAGGAAGTCCCAGTCAAATTTTTCCGGGCAGCCTTCGGGGAGGTCTGGGCGGGTTCTTCCATAGTACGTTAAGAGGCGTTTGAGTACGCCATAGATGCAGAGCCAGCGGGGCATATCAATGTAAATGATGGTGTCGGCGCGAGGGATGCGATTTTGCCAGGTGTTTGAGAACTTGCCGTCAATGATCCAGCGGTCTTTTTCAGTGAGCGCTTTGTGGATTTCTTCCCATTTTTCTGGCTCAGGTTCGGTCCAGCCTTCCTTCCAAAAATAGGTGTCGAGATGGAGGGGTTCGATTTTAAGGATGGCTCCTAGCTGCCTTGTCAATGTTGATTTCCCGGCTCCGCTTGACCCCAAAATACAAACGCGTTCCATGTCCTCTTCGTCCTTTCTACAGAGCGTCCCAGGCTTTGAAGAGATCTTGGATGGGGGTGGGGGCTGTCAGAAAAAATCAACGCTGTTCTTCTTGTTCGAAGCCGGCGTCCTCGCTTCTGAATACTGAGATTCATTGATCGAAGGTATGGAAACAGGTAGTCTAATCATAGATCTTATCAGTGTTGGGAGTGTGATGATGCTAAAGAGAAAATCGAAGTTCCTATTCCTCATTCTTACTGGTCTTGTTCTTTGTCCTCAGATTGTCGAGGCGAAGGATAAGAAGAAGAACCTCATGTATGACGGGAAGTCGGTGACGGAGTGGGTTGGGAAGCTCATCTACTCGAAGATCGATGGCAAGAAGAAGGCCATGACGGCGATCAAGGCCATTGGAGAGCCGGCGGTTCCTTATCTCATAAAGAATCTTGGCAAGCGGGATGCCTTTTATTGGGTCGCCGCCGCGCTAGGAGAGCTTGGAGAGAAGTCTGTTCCAGCGATTCCGAAGCTAATATCTCACCTGAGCGACAAGTATGATCGCAACGCTGATAAGGCTTACGAGGTGATTCGTCAAATCGGCCCCAAGAGCGTTCCATATTTGGTGAAGGCGTTATCAAAAGAGAAGAAGTTCGCGCCCAAGTTGAAGCTCGTGAAGCTGCTCGGGACATTTGGAGCACAGTCCAAGGACGCTGTTCCGGCTATCGCCAAGTTGCTTCGCAATAAGAACCCTGACATGCGTAAAGCGGCGTCGCTCTCTTTGGGCAATATGGGTCCGACCGCGGCGAAGGCGGCGGCCAAGGAGTTATCGAACAAGAAGAGCTATGTGCGTCTAGCAGCGGCGGCGAGCTTGGCCCGAATGGGGGCGAGCGCGAAGGAAGTGGTGCCTTTGCTTGAGGCGCGACTGCTGAAAGAGAAGAAGAAAGACGTCAAAGAGGCCATTAAAAACGCCATTCTCAATATCAAGGCTTAGGGCTGGGCTTTTCTTTCCTCTTATGCCTAAGGCTAGGACCGGGCGCTTTGTATCCCGATGAAGAATTAGACCGCCTGCGTCGCGCTGTTCTCTCCGACCCCGATAACAGCTCTTTCGTTGAGCAGTATCGTCAGGCGCTTAACCGTGTCCATGGTGGGCGTCCTGTATGCCAACGTTGCTGTCTGAGCAGTCATATGGTTCGGGGGCGGGTCATGACTAAGAAATTTCACAAT
>JARGOJ010000770.1:0-2769 GCA_029210225.1 Planctomycetota bacterium | reverse complement strand
CGAGGCGGGGCTCACGGAGTTAGAGCGGGAAGTTGGCTTCAAAGAGACCCTTCACCTTGTGGGGTGGCGCTGCCGCATTTGCAATATTGTCACCCTCGCCACGGTTGAGTTGCGAGATCATGCGTTTGATTGGGTGAACGAGGATCTATGAAGCTCGAAGCTCCATGTCGGTTGCGATCTTAGACCACGTAATAGTAGAGCATGGTAAACGTGATGATGCTCCCGAGGACAAGGACCATAGGAATGAGGGGCAGGCTTGCTGTTTTTTGCTTTGGCGGGGTTAAGACGCCGGTCACTCGGCGTTCGTGAAAGGCTTTCTCGGAGCCTTTGAGGAACTTGGCGAGCTCGAACATTGTCGGGCGGTGGATGCTCTCCAATTGAAGGCAGAGCTGGCAAAGCTGAGCGAGGGACCGTGGTGTCTCGGGCTTGACGCTTTGAATCTTTGGAATGCGACCATTCGCGAGGGGTTCGAGAACCTCCAGTCCTCTGTGATTGGGGAAGAGCAGCTCTTGGGTCAATAGATTGTAGAGGGTGGCGCCGAAGGACCATACGTCAGAGGCCGCGCCGACAGCGCCGAGGCGTTCTGGGTCGGCTTGTTCGGGGCTCATAAACTGCGGAGTTCCTTTGATAAATCCTTTGATGCTGAGGTTCTTGGTAAAGCCGAGCAGGTCTTCGCTGCGGAGTCGTCGCTGGTCTTTGTAGACGAGGCCGAAGTCGACGATGACAGGGCGCCCGCTGTCTTTTTCAATGATAATGTTTCCTGGTTTTAAGTCGCGGTGAACGATGCCTTTGCTGTGGCAATGAGCGAGGCCGGAGGCGACCGCAGACATCATGGCTCGGGCTTCGTCGAAGCTTGGGTAATCTCCGGCTTTCATGGACTGGCGAAGGCTCAGTCCCGCGATAAATTCGAGAGCGAGGTAGGGGCGTCCCTCGATTTGGCCGTCTTTGCTAGCTTTAAAGACGACTCCAAAGGACCCGGTGCCTAGAGCCTTCAGAAGAACGTAACCGTCAAAGAGCTCTCCTTGGCGAATGGGGTTTGGCGGATTCTGGGAGGATCGAGGAGAGCCTAATGGCTTATCTGGAGTCGTGTCAAGAGTGGCGTCGTCGCGGGTGCTCCCAGGATTTAGGTCTTCCATGATGGTGTCGGCATCGGCGAATCCACTTTCGGCAAATTCCGTATCAACGAAGTTTTCATTGTCGTTGCTAGCCATGATTCGATTGACATCCTGATTCTTAGTAAAGCAGCGTTTGTCCGTCCCCTGGCTCGGTCTTATCGGGAGGGGGGGAAGTTTGGAACGCATGGGCTGGGGCCTCATCTTTGGGAGTTCATAGTCTTGAAATGAATTGTTCGTTAGAAATGGTCGCTTGCTAAAGAATATCGCAAATGACGTGCCGGGACGGAGCAAAGCCCGAGAATGATGAGTCCCGCAGATTCCTTGAGTTTGGAGGACTACGCTCATTCTCAAAATTGTGACGCTTAGAGGATGGCGAAGGCTGACACTTGAGAACTGTTTTTAGGAAAGCTCTGGAGCGCTGTCTCGTTGCTGTGACGCGAATGAAGCTCACGGTTATCGAGTGGAGAGAATGAAATGTACATGGCTTTCACACAATCATGGGTTTGATTGTGACCATCTCGGATGGGCTTATTTCCAAGGCATTTGTACAAATGTCAAAAGTACCGTGCGTTTTTCTTCTTTGGTGCTGGGTGTGCTGGAGCCTCCGTGGGGTCGTTAGGGGTGTGTCCGACGATGATGTCCCAATGGGCCGAGACCTCTCCAATTTTTGAGCCTGGTACGGCTTTGAAAGGAACAATGACGGACTGTCTGGCCTTCTTATTGCGAATGGCATTGAGAATTTGATCGGTATGACCCTTAATATACATCTGGCTGGTAATGAGCCGTTTCTTACCTTTCTTGACGATGACGTGGATGTGCGGGGTTCTTTGGATGCCGTCGATGTATGGCGCGGGTTGGAGGGTTCTAAAATAGAACTCTCCCTTACGGTTGCTTAGGAAGCGTCCATAGCCTTGAAAGTTGGGGTCGATAGTCTTGGCTCGGGGAGCTTGAGAGTGAAAATAGACGCCTTTATTGTCGCACTGCCAAATCTCAACGACGGCGTTATTGACAGGCTGTCCGTTGGTCTTGAGGACCCTTCCTGTCAAATGGGTGATGACTCCAAGGGCCGGGGTGATTCGATCATTGATGAGAATTAAGTCGTTGTCCGTATCCAGGGGCAGTTTATTGGGGTAGAACGGTCCTTCCGTTTGTCGTGGTGTCTTGGTCAGGACGTCGGCGTAAACTCCAGGGACATAGAGGCTGGCTGCGCCGAAGGCGAAGCCCCTAAGAAAGTGTCGGCGATCCGGTTTGGCTTGGCGTGTCATGGCTATGATCTTTCTTTAGGAGAGCTTCGAGGATCGGGTCCTATACAGATCATAGAGACAAGAAGAGTGACTGGGCTCAGGAAAAACACCAGGGAGTACTTTTGGCAGGGAATACTTTTATTGTCGGCGACATTCATGGCTGCGCTTTTCAGCTCGATGAATTACTCGGTCTCATTGATGAGAGAATGAAGGAGGACGATCACGTCGTTTTCCTTGGAGACTATATCGATCGGGGGCCAGACAGTAAGCGGGTCATTGATTTATTGCTCGACTTCCGGGTTGAGTATGGCTCGAATGTGGTCTTTCTAAAGGGCAATCATGAGCAATGGTTCCTCGAAGCATTGAAAGACCCGAGCAGCTTCTCCTGGCTGGTCGGTATGGAGGGGCTC
>JARGOJ010000769.1 GCA_029210225.1 Planctomycetota bacterium | reverse complement strand
AGCGGAGAGTTAATGGCGGCCCGAATGGTGGCCGCTCGATTAAAGGAGAAGGGCCACAAGGCCTTCTTCGCAGGGGGATGCGTCCGAGACATGTTGCTCGGACGCCCCATCTCCGACTATGACATTGCAACCAGCGCCAAGCCAAAAGACGTTCAGAAACTCTTTCGCCGCACTCTTAAAGTCGGCGTTCAGTTTGGCATCGTCATCGCCATTGTTGACGGCTATCAAATTGAAATTGCCACGTTCCGGAGTGACGGCCAATACCTCGATGGCCGACGCCCCGAGAACGTCATCTTCTCCAGTCCTGAAGAAGATGCAGCCCGTCGCGATTTCACGATCAACGGGCTCTTCTACGACCCTCAAGAACAACAGCTTTTCGACTACGTCGGCGGTCAGGAAGACCTCTGGCGTGGTCAGATTCGCGCCATAGGCGAGGCTAAAGCGCGCATTCTCGAAGATCATTTGCGGCTGCTTCGCGCAGTCCGCTTCTCGGCTCGCTTCGGCTTCCCCGTCGAGGAAAAAACTCGACTCGCGGTCGAAGAACACAGTCATCTCATCTGTAAAGTGAGCCCCGAGCGGATTAAAGACGAGCTCGGAAAAATCCTTAAAGAGCCCACCCGCGCCCAAGGTCTCACTCCTCTCCTCGATTTCGGTCTGCTTAAAGCCATTGATATGAGCTTGTATGCGGATGTTGAAGCTCGTCGAAAAGAAACTCAGAGTCAATTGGACCTCCTCCCAAAGAAGGCTCCCGAGCCGGTTGTATGGGCTGCATTCTTAGGGAAAGGAAAACTCGCCGAGCGCATGTTGAGGCAGTTAAAAGCGTCGAATGAACTGCGAGAAAAAACGGCGGCGATTCTGTTCCATGCTGAGGACTACGCCGACTATCGCAAGCTGTCATTGTCTAAGAGAAAACGACTTCTGCGACGTAAAGACCAAAGCGATCACTTTCTCTATGCATGGAGTCTCGCCCTGGCCAAAGATGGCGATTTGAGAAACGTCATGGCCGCTGCGGACGATCGAAAGGCCTTTGGAGAAGCGGGTGACGGCTCATTGTTCGCCGAGTTGATTGTTCGTGGACATGACTTAATTGCCCTCGGGTTAAAGCCAGGACGAGCGTTTAAAAAGATGCTCCAAGTCTCTGAAGATGCTCAGTTAGAGGGCAACTCCGACAAGGAATCCTTAATTCAATTACTCAAAGATCAATTCGCCGATCAGTTCGTCGGCTGAGGATCTCGCTCGGGCTCTGGGTCTTCCGCCAAGCGGGAAACTCCGTGGAGTAAGACCGCAGAGAAGATGAATATGACAGCGAAGGTCATGATCGGGCGATCGACTGAGGCTTTGTCTTCCATAAAGTAAGTCGCGATGAGTACAGGGTTCCCGGCGATGATGACTAGGGAACCGATGATTCGCGCAATGCGACGCCAAGTCTCCCTGTGGTCCGTCAGGTAGAGTCCAAGGGCCAAATTGATCAGGGCTGTAAACATAATGTAGACATGGTTCGCACGCATCCCGCTTCGAACCTCGACGAGCTCTAAGCGCTTCTCAACGGTCACACCCTCAACTTCATGAGCTTTATCGGCTTCCTTAATAATGCGCCTCATATCCGAGCCGGTATAGAGGAAGATCGCAATACTAATGATGCCGATGGCGATGTGTATTTTGCTGAGGATTCCAATCATGGCGGTGATGAGCCCATTCCGGAAAGAAAGGTGGAGAAGCGAATCCCGAGCAATATACCAAGTTTTCTAGGCTGAGGCTCGCTCAACATGAAGTCTAAGACGAAGCGGCATGGCTGCTGCGATCCGAAACAAAGTCGAAGGCCTGCCATTGCTGAATTGTGCTAGGATTGTGACTGTAATCTAATGCAGCAGACACTGCTGAAAAGAGGGATAAATTCTTGGGACGCTACGAAGATGGCCATCGTCAACAAACTCAGGGACGGATCATTAAGACCGCTTCGCGGCTGTTTCGTGAGCAGGGATTTCACGCCACGGGTTTAGCGCAGATTATGAAGGAGAGTGGGCTAACGGTGGGAGGCTTTTACAAACACTTTGAGTCCAAGACAGAGCTCTTTGAGAAGGCGCTCGAAGATGCGCTTAAGTCGTCCCAGACTTTCCTCGCTGAAGATCCCGGAGCAGATACAGGGGCACCGTGGTTGGCGCTGTTGGCATCGTTTTATCTGAATCCAATTCACGCTGACAACCCTGGTCGTGGTTGCCCTTTGCCGAGCCTGCTCTCGGAGGTTGCGAGGGCTCCCTCAGAGCTTCGTCAGAGTTGTGAGAATCAGCTCCTAACCATGATCGAGGGATTCGATAAACGAAACTCAGGGCTCGCCCCTGAAGAAAGTCGGGCGAAAAGCTGGAGTGTTTTGGCGAGCCTTGTCGGGGGGATGGTCCTGGCGCGGTCGGTCGCGAGCGCCGAGATAAGAGATGAGATTCTTGCTAGCTGCCAAGACGCAATCGCCGGAGAGCAAGGGAATGGGCGCCCTCAAAAAAAAGATGAAAAGCCGTGATGGTTATCCGAGGCTGCGGCATAGCCCTTGTAAACACACCCTGCTAAACGCAGTCGAAGGATAGCTATGAACGCAGTCACCGACGAGGCTCTGATGATTCAACTCGCTGGGGGTCAGGAGGAGGCCCTTGGAGAGTTATTGAACCGTTACTGGGCGCTGGCCTATCGTTATGCCAGAACCCTCACTCGGGGCGATCCTGGGGCGGCGGACGATGTTGCTCAGGAGAGCTTTCTACAAATCTACTTAAAGTCATCGACCTACAGTCCCGGCTTGCCCTTTCGGCCATGGTTCTTTCGAATTCTGCAAAACAGTGCCCGAGAGCGCTTCAGAGGAGAAAAGCGCCGACAAGCCCGGGAGCGAAGAGCTGCGCGTTCAGAATTGACTGTGGGGGTGGATCCGGTGGCAACGAATGAAGAATGGAGCATCGTAGAGGAGCAGTTAGGGAGCTTACCTGACGAGCTCCGGGAAACAATACAGCTGCGTTTTCTAGAGGGATTTCCGCTGAAGACGATCGCCGAGTTGTCGAACTGCCCAGAGGGTACGATCTCTTCACGGATTCGCCGGGGTTTAGAATTACTCAGAGATCGAATAAAACCTCGCCTCAGCCTAAGTGCCTTAGCGCTCTCAGTGTTCATTGAAAGTCAGGTGAGCGCTGATATTTCCCCATGTCCGGATTTCTCAGAGTTGATACAAAGCGCAAAGGGGCAAAGAGCTGTTCGCTCCGGAGCAAGCCTTTCTGTTGTTTTTAGCGCCCTCTTGTTAGGGCTGGTCTTTGTCTTTGCATCGCAGCTGCTGAGTCCCGATCCAAGGCCAGTCGATCCGGCTTTTGTGAAGATGAAGCAAGGAAAGAACCGACCCTCGGGCACGAACAGACTCGCGGCTCTGGGAGCGGCAAATCGGGGTGCGTATCAAGGGTCGAGGGGCACTTCAGCCAGTCCTGATGGCGACCCATGGGGCGAACAAAAACAGAGAGAGGCGGGACCTTCTCGAAGAGCTGGTGTGACCAAGGGCTTTGCCTTGAGAGGTCAGCTGAAGCTTGCCGGGGAGCCCATGACCGGTGTCACTGTTTGTCTTCGAAGAAATGACAGCCAGCTCATTGATCCTCCTGTCGATCGCTTCACTGCTGCGCTTGATAGGGAGGGACGATTTCAATTTGATGAACTGCCCGGGAAAGCAGAGTTTTGGAGTTTAGATTTCAGACACGATGCCTATGGTCAGAATCTGTATTACCGATTAGACGGAAAGAGCGCGTTCTCACTGTCCACGAAGCTCGACCCTATGGACCTCCATTATTTAACAATTGAGCCGGAGTTGATTCCCGTTCGCGTTACTGGGGTCGTTAGAGATGTGTCGAGTAAAAAACCTGTTCCTATGGCGACAGTGGGCCTTTGGCGTCAATCGGTCATGACTGACAGAGACGGACGATATTCTCTGTTGGCGGCGCGAAGTATCAACCTGTTTCACGACTTTGTTGTCGCTCGGGCGAAGGGGCGAAACACAGTCGCTCGTGTGCTTTATGTTGAGCAGGAAAACCGCCTCAAGAAGAATGACTGGAAGAACATTGACTTTGAATTAGGCAGAGGTCAGGTGCTCAATGGCCGGGTCGTCGATGAGTTTGGTCGTCCTCAGATCGGGTATGTCGTGGAGACGAAAAACTGGATTCCAAATCAAGGTGGCCCCCTCAGTGAAGGAGTGAATATTACTGACCTTGGTTGGTCCTGGTCGGCAGAAACAGATTCCGATGGACGGTTTCAATTGATCGGAATTGAAGAAAACGATAGGGGGTCGTTCACGATATGGGATAAAGAACGGTACTCTGAGATTCACCGTGACTTTGGTCCAAAAATTGGGGAAGAGACGATTGAGGTCGTCGTTAAACACAGCGAAGAACTGTGGCAATGCCAAGTTGTGGATCCTGAAGGGAATGGAATTGCCAACGCCCATGTGCTTTGGCTTCCCCTTAAGAAGTGGCTTGGGAAACGCTTTCGACCAACTATCGAAGGGGAAGGGATGGTGGTCAAGGAAGATTTTCAGTCCATATTGTCGCACATTCAATCGAGTCGATTCCCAGGAGTCAACTCGTCCAATTTTTTCCATAGTTCAACCAATGAATTAGGAACCTTTTCGCTTACAGTTCCGGATGGTCAAGGCTGGCTTCTCGTCATGGCCCCTGGTTATGCCTCTC
>JARGOJ010000768.1:3141-4698 GCA_029210225.1 Planctomycetota bacterium | reverse complement strand
AGGTCTCGCATACCTCCTTACCAATCAGGCGGAGCTTGCAGAGAAGGATTATGGAGTCGCCTTACGCTTGAGCCCAAAGCTCGCGACCCGCTCCAAATTTGGGGATGTGATTTTTGAGCAGGCCAAAGAGAAAATCAAATCCGGTGTGAATGCCACGGATATCGCCAAACTGGCGAAATTTGCCAAACGGTTCAAAACAAAGCAAAAGCTGACGGATCTCTCCGATTTGCTCTTTAATCGCGCTATAAAGAAGGCGAAAGCACTTGACGACGCGAACGCCATGGCCGATTTCAATATTGGCTTAGACCTCGATCCAAACCTTCAAAAGCGAAGAGGGCTGGCGATCGTCTTCGACCGCCGTGGATTTGATCTTATGAAGGAGGATCGCTTCGCTGTTGCTAAGCGGTGTTTCGATTACGCTTTGAAGGTCAACCCCGATTATCAACCAGCGAAGATTCACCTTCGAGCCGTACAAAACTATCTCTCTCAAGATGTTCAAGGTTTGCCAACGAATTTAAAAGAGAGGATTGCCTATCTCCGGGCGAAGTCTTTGACGGATCGGAACTATCTTCGGTATCTGCCCATTCTTGTGCAGGCATACAATGAAGCAAGCAAGTCGAAGATGACCTTCAATCCCAATTATCCTTTTAAGGCGCGGTTAAGTAAGGGCAAGGCAGCAGCTCAGGGATCGAACCAACTTGTTATCAATGATAAGGTCCTGACAATCCCTCTATTCCAATCCATTTCTGAAGCACTAAATCCAGCGAAAGCCACAGCCTGGGAGACAGACTTTCAATTCTTATCGAATCGCTTTTACAAGGCGGCCTATCGAGCCGCGGAGCTCAACTTTGCTCGCAACGAAGTCTTCTTCGCATGGGAACATGTTAAAGGCGCTCTTCATCTTTGCAAAAAATCCCAATTGAAAGACACCAATTCCCTCAAAGCCCAAATCCTTGATCGAATGATGAAGTTACTCAAACCTGAAATCCTTAAACGCTACTACTCCCGCTTCCCAACCCTGGCAAACGCAATCAAGAAACGTAAGAACGCCATTCAAAGAAAAAACGCTCCCAAACCGAAAGAGGCTGTCGCTGAACCGCCGGCAGACAACGAATATCAATTGTTCGTTATTCTCGGTGGAGTAATTGGACTGCTATTACTTGTCTACATTGTCACGAATGCGCGAAAAGGGAAGAACGTCCAGAAATTCACCAAGAACATGGAAGGCAAATCTGAAAAGGTCGACCACCTCGGCGAATATGAACAATGGAAGACCAAAGGCTCACAATACAAAGGGCAAGGATCTGAAGACGCTTGATTGACGCGATCTCCTGGCTATCATTGATTGTCAGCCAAGTCTCGTAAAAGTCGACTCTGTGAAATCGCAACCGCTTCCAATTTGTTTCCAGTTTGACAGTGAGTCGCATTTCAATTCAACATAATATTGCGCAGTGAATTGACCGAGATCAATCTTTAAGGTCGGACTCTCAGAGTCCTGGAATTTTATTAAAAATTGACTCACTAAAGTCTTTCATTGTCTTCGCGGAATCCGCGATC
>JARGOJ010000768.1:0-3131 GCA_029210225.1 Planctomycetota bacterium | reverse complement strand
CTTCTTTGTCGTCTCAGTACGACGGCTCGGGTCGTCTAACAGACCCTGTGCCACATCCCGCAGAAACGTACTATCTGACACGAGCGCTGATGCTTCTCCTCCACTATCTCTCAAAGTCCGGGCACGTTTAGTGAGAAGATTTGCAAGCCACTCAGCCTTGGTATTTTTAGCCACTGTCTCAAGAGAAATCGCGGCTTTTTCAACGTCGCCGTTGGCGGCCAATTTCTCTCCTGTGACGAAGACCGCGAGAGGATTATTCGGCCATAGTCTCATCGCACGGGTGAGGTTTCGTTCTCCTCTTTCAATTTGGAGTGACTTAAAACAATGTGCGGCGAGAGCGAGATGGAGAACCGCCAAGGCTTCCTTTGAGATTTGTTGCTGACCCTCTGCTTTCGCGAGTTCATTTAACTCAAGAGCTGCGAGCTCGGGAAAATCATTGAAGGAAAGGAGAAGACCATGAAAGAATCGATAACGAAACAGCTCGTCCTCGCTGAGCTTCGAGATGTCTACTAACTCTAATTCAATCAATGCCAATTTTTGATGCACCGACAGGGTGTATCCCAGCGCCAGTGAGACATGAAAGGAAGTCGGTTGGTCTTCAGCGTTATCCTTGAGAGTCTTAGCCACCTTAACCCAGTCGGGGTTTAGGTTGGGCGCCTCTCCATCGGGGCCTCCGAGAGATGCCAGTAATCCACAGCCTCTCTTGGCGAGATTTTGAACAGACTCTGGCATGACCTTGAGGTCACGCTCCGCGGCCTGTTCAGCGGCCTTTGCAGACGCAAGAAAAGCGTTCTTAATCACCAGATTCCGCGCTTTTCCGTAAATCTTACCTTGCCAGCCGTTCACTAACTTGTTGAGTCGATGCTCTTCCTCTGTCAGGGTCGCTTTGAGGATCGTTTGCTGACAACAATTCATGATCTCGTCGAAGATCACCTTCTCTTTCGGGTCTTTGTCTGGTTCTGGGATGAGCAATTTGGCCATGACTCGTATGCCCAAGGCCATCTCTTTGGCCTTGTTTGCCTCGGATAGAGACTTCTCTTTATAGGCTTTTTCGGCGCGAGCTTGCTCCAATTTTGACGAGGCTTGGAGCTTGGTCAAGCTTTTCGGAACCGCGACCTCTGCTTTGCATGAGCAGAGACTCATGCAAAGAACTGAAAGAAGGATGAAGCGAGTCCAAGGTGATTGAGTCATGGACCTCTCACTTTGCTATCTTGTATGGAATGAAAGAATCAAGGTTACGATACCGATAGACCAGGACCCCGCCAACCTTTTATTGTGAGTTTTGTCTCTTTTGGAGCCATTGTGAGTAAAGAGTCGAACTGTCTCTGCGGCCTTGAGCAATCCTATGAGAAATGCTGTGGAGTGTTTCATAGTGGACGAGAGCTTCCGCAGCGAGCAGAACAATTGATGCGCTCCCGTTATAGTGCATTCGCAACGCAAAAGACCCAGTATCTGATTGAGAGTCTGCATCCCTCTCAGAGAACTGAAAAAGACGCAGCCAATCTTCGGGAGAGCTTTCAAAACATCGAATGGGTCGGCCTAGAAATTGTCGACAAAGTTAAGGGAGAAGCAGAAGACAATGAAGGTGTTGTGGAGTTCGTAGCCTCCTATAAATCACCGGGCCCCAATCAGTTGCAGGAGCGATCCAAGTTCGTAAAAGAAGACGGCCGCTGGTTCTATGTGACCGGATTGATGAAACCCTCTAAAAAGTTAGGTCGCAACGATCCGTGCTGGTGCATGAGCGGGAAGAAAATGAAAAAGTGCCATGGACGATCGTCTTAGATCACCGGCACTTTGAATTTTTGGTCTTGTCGCTGTTTCTTTGCCCGCGCGCTTCATCGCTGAGCGTCAGTCTAATCCTCAGTCACAGAGCACTTAGCTCCTAGACCGGCCCCGACTCCGCCATCGAATCTCATTACTAAGAACCCACCCAAGCAAAAATGACGAAGCCCCAGCTTGGTTCTGATACAATACATGACGCGACGAATAAACAAGCGTTGAGGAAAAGCAGAATGGGTCGAGATAGCAAAGAGTGCCCCTATTGCGGGGAAATGATCAAAGCAGTTGCTAAAAAGTGTAAACACTGCGGCGAGTTCCTCGATGCCCAAATGCGTAGAGAGCAAGAGAGAGAGAATCGGCAACCCTCACACGATCCCTCTTTAGCAGCCGTTCTCCCCATTGGCCGCTCCTTTTTGTCGATCGCTGCAGGCTATCTTGGATTGCTCTCACCGCTGTTCATTTTCGCCCCCTTTGCGCTGATTTGTGGGGTTTTAGCCCTTCAAGAGATGAAGAAGAATCCGGAGCTTAAAGGCGCTGGTCGCGCATGGTTTGGGATTATCATGGGTGGCCTCTTCTCTCTCGGCCTTCTCGCCATATTCTTTAATAAGTAACACCTTCATTCATTCTCCTGACTTATTTCCTCACAGCAGACTCGGCCCTGCGTATCAAGCCAAATAACAGCTGTGATATTGTGAGGATAGTGCTATGTGGAAATTTATACCTGCGTTCGTGGTCCTGCTTCTTGTCGCTGGCCCCTCGCAGGCTTCGGAGAGAGAGTATAAGCGTGTCCTCTCGACGATTTCTCGATGGGAAAAGGAGAATCCCAGGTTAATCACACGGCGCTCCATTGGCAAATCTCGTCAGGGCAGAGATCTCACCGTTTTACGCTTGAGCTACTCCAAAGACGATAGCCTCCCAGGCATTTATCTAGGGTCCTCTATTCACGGCATCGAATACAGCCACCAAGACCTCATTATTGGCATCGACGGACTCCTAAAACAGTGCCAAACGAAGCAGGGCCGGGCCTTGCTCTCCACGAGAGTCGTTTGGGTCCAACTAATGATGAACCCCGACGGAGTCCGTAATTCAACGAGAAAGAACGCCGCCGGAGTCGATCTTAATCGCAACTTCGGGTATCGTTGGGGCGAGAATTGGAAGAACAAGCGTGAGCGTCGTGCTCGGAGTTGGCGATACCCTGGAAGCAAAGAATTTTCTGAGCCCGAGTCAATTGCTGTGCGGGACTTTCTCAAATCACATGCGTCTATTTCGGTCTATTTCGACTTTCACAGATCGGCCCACATAATTTTCGCCCCCTTTGGCGCAGAGAGGAGATCACTCCCAAAGCCATTTCT
>JARGOJ010000767.1:4490-4709 GCA_029210225.1 Planctomycetota bacterium | reverse complement strand
TGGGGGTCTGACTTATCGACGAGGGTTGAGTCGGCCATAGGAACTTTCCGGAATCTCTCTGCTGGGTCGATTGAGTTGGGCGGATCTTCTTCGCCTTCATAGATATAGAGGAAGGAAACGAGAAATAATCACCCAAATTCAAGATACCACGCGGCACCGCGCCTTTCACCTGATCTTTAAGATCCTGTCCCTTTGTGTGACAGTTTCCAACGTTTCTCA
>JARGOJ010000767.1:3341-4480 GCA_029210225.1 Planctomycetota bacterium | reverse complement strand
AGAGAAAACTCGAGTTGCCATCTGCGTCAAAGTCTTATGGATATTAGCTGAGCCGGTGGCTGATTCGTCGTGGTCGCACGGCGCTTTGCGCCCAGGTTGTCTGATTTTCTTGCCGGTCAGTGTTTGGCAGAGGAGAGAGATTCTCAAAAGAAAGGTCGAGAACAGGGCGAGGAAGTCTTCACTCCCTGTTTGGAGCAGCCCGTTTCTTGTGCGATGACAGAAGGAGCGTCTACGCCAAGTCAGGGGAGGCTGCGTCTTTGGGTGTGCCGTTGTGTGTGGCGAGGATTTGTTTGAGGATCTCAGCGATTTCCTGGACGCTTTTGTATCGCTCGGCCTTCTTCTTTGCGAACGATTTGAGGAGGACTTCGCAGACTTCTTGAGGAAGGTCTGGAGTGTAGATTTTTGGAGATTCTGGTGTTTGGAAGAAGTATTTGAGGAAGATCTCTTGGCGGTTCTTGCCTTCGAAGGGATTCACTCCACTGAGGAGAAAATAGTAGGTTTCGGCTAAGCCGTGGAGGTCCTGGTGGTTTGAAAAGTTCGTGCCGCCCCCATTCACCGGGGACATGAAGAACTCGGGGGCGTTTGTTTTACTTGAGGGGAGGATTCGTTGTGGATTGGGATCGTAGCCGGCGAGACCAAAGTCCGCGACCTTGACTATGTTTGTCGCTTCTGAGAACAGAATCGTCTTTGCTCTGATCTTTCCGTGGCTGATTTCCTTGCCGTGGGCGTGAATGAGAGCGTTCGCGATTTGGAGGACGAGTTCTGTGGCTCTTGGCCAGGCCAATTTCTTGCGAGAACGCAGCAGAGCTTCGAGGGTCACAGCGTCGACATATTCCATGCGTATGAAATCGAAGCCGTTGTCATGACCGAAGTTTTGGATGGTCACAATGTTTTCGTGGTTGAGCTCAGCGGCAGATCGAGCCGCACCATAGAAACGATCGCTGGCGTCTTTGGGGTTTGGAAGTGTGGGGTTGAGAAGCTTGATCACGAAGGGTTTTTGGAGCTCGTTGTGGGTTGCGAGATAGCTGATGCCGATGCTTCCCTGGCCAAGCTTGCGATCAAGAACACAGTTATCAATGACGAGGCCAGTGAGAGGGTCGGATTGATGAGTTGGAAGCGTGTTGTTCATAGGACCTTTC
>JARGOJ010000767.1:0-3331 GCA_029210225.1 Planctomycetota bacterium | reverse complement strand
GGAATCTCTCTGTTGGGTCGATTGAGTTGGGCGGATCGTCTTCGCCTTCATGGAATTAGCAGAAGGAGACGAGAAACTATCACTCATACTATAGATCGCAGGTGGCGCTGCGCCTTTCACTATTTTGAGTGGCGACTCCCTCTCTAGCGGTTAAGAGCGGCTTCCATTGACCGACGATGGGATGGGCTCGGAGGCATTTCTTCAGGAGCAGAGGACGGGGAGGCACGGTTTAGTCTGAATGTGTGGCGAGGATTTGTAAGAGGTGGTTTGTGACTTCGTCGACGCTTTGGTAACGCTCAAGTTTCTTCTTTTTGAGGCATTTGCGAATCACGTCGCAGACTTCTTGAGGAAGGTCTGGGGTGTAGATCTTCGGGGATTCTGGCGTGTAGAAGAAGTGTTTGAGGAAGATCTCTTGAGGGTTCCGACCGTTGTAGGGTTTTACGGCGCTGACGAGGTAGTAGTAGGTCACGCCGAGGCTATAGATATCGCTGCGTTCGTCGGTTTCTTTACCACCAGCTTGCTCTGGTGACATGAAGTGGGGATCCCCAACGATTTGCCCGGTGACCGAAACTCTCGTTGCTTGGGAAATCTGTTTCGCGAGGAAGAAGTTCATTAGCTTGATGACTTTGAGATCGTCGCTGACCAGGATGCTCTCGGGTTTGAAGTCGCGGTGAATGATGCTCTTGCTGTGGGCGTGAGCAAGCCCGTTGGCTGCCTGAATGAGGATGTAGGTCGCCTTTTTCCAAGGCAGCTTGCCCCGTTCTTTTATGATGGTTTCGAGGTTCTCTCCGTCTGGGAATTCGCCCCGTATGAAGTAGTAGCCGTGCTCCTGACCAACATTTTGGATGCTGGCGATGTTGGGGTGATCGAGCCTGGCGACGCTTTGGGCTTCTCGGTGAAAGCGTTGAAGTGCGTCTCCTGATTGGGCTTGAACAGGATCGAGAATCTTAATGGTGAAGGATTTTTGGAGATCGGTGTGGGTTGCGATGTAGGTGTGGCTTGTGGTGCTGCCGTGATCAAGCTTGCGATCAAGGACGCAACCGTCGACGACTTTACCGATCAGCGGATCTGAAGGATCTATGGGGGATGAGTTGGCCATAAGACGCTTTCCAAATCTGAGGGCTTCTCTGATCAAGGCAAAGGATAGAAATGCGGGGCCTTGATCGGGATACTAAGAACGGACTGATCCAAAGATAGCATGGGTGCTGGGGTCATTGCTCGATTGTTTCAAGTGCAGTGCTTTGACAGGATTCTTGCTGCTTTGACCTGAGTTGATTTCCGGATATTATGGTCGCTTAGGGGAGCATTATATGGCGCGTAAACCAGGACGTATGTTTCGGCAACTCAACGGATTGATGAGCGTTGGTTGTCTTATCTTATTGGTCGCAGCGGTTTGGCTTGGCCATACGATTTTGACGCGTAAGGTGGAGAAAAATCGAAAAAACCCGGTCGCTGTTTTAGACAGCATCGCCCGGGCTCAGCGCTTGTTTATGTATGAAGACAAGGATGGGAATGGTGAGCGTCAGGCTGCGAAGAACCTGTCTGAGCTCGCCAAGTTCGGCCTCATCTCACAAGATTTGGTCGATGGAGCTGTGGAAGGTTACCGATATGAGTTGTCGGTGACGAAGACGGGGTGGCATGTTCTCGCGACGCCCGTAGGAGCGGGCTCTGAAACGAAGGCTCACTTGCTACGAAATCAGAGCGACTATGTTTGGCAGGCTGTCGGACATCCGGCAACGGAGAAAGATAAGTTGTTGTCGAGTCCTGGCGGCGGCCCTCTTTAAGTCGTTTTAGGACGAAGGAGAGGGGCTTGAGTCTTGTTATAGGAGCAAGACTCAAGATGAGGCGACGGCTGTTTTCTCGATGCGACCCATGAGGTCGTGGACGGCGTCACCGAAGTTGATGGTCGCGAAGAGTCCACCGCGTGCTTGGAGGCGAGCGAGCTTCTCTTTCATGGTATCAAGGTCGCGGGCGACGGTGTCCATGTCTTGGTGAGTGCCTTGAGAAAGTGCGTTGCGAAGTCTTGTAGCTGTAATCATTGTTCATACCCCCTAAAATAAATGCCTAAACTGATTTTTCGTAAAGAATCATTGTGAGCTGAAGCACCAATTGAACTTTGTTTCGATTTTTCTGTTCGTTGCTGTTTCGGTCTCATTCCTGATTCGTTCTTAGATCCCAAAGTTTTAGTGACGGACGCTCTTGCGTCGGACGATTCGAAGGCGATCGGAGCGTTCTCGTACCGAGCGTCCTTCGATTTTGTTTTCACGTTTTCGGTAAACCAAATTTCCTGAGGCGGCGAAGCTCACAACAGCTCGGAGAAACTCTTCGATATGCCGGACGTCATCGGGCTCTTTTTGGACAGGGCGTCTCTCAGCGTTCTCAATCAAGTTTCTCGTCTCCTCATACATAGACCTCTTACAGGTCCGACTTTTAACCAAACAACTTTTCGGCGGTGTCTTCATAGTCGTCACAAGCAGGATCGTTTTCGGCTGCCCAGACTTCTGTTCGATCAGGAAGGACGATGAAGATCACTTCCTTCTGAATCTCCGCGAGTTTCATGAGCGCTTCGGGCAACATCACCCGTCCTTGGGAGTCGAGCTGACAGCTCGCTGTTCGTCGGTAAAACTCGCGCAAAAAGGCGCGGCTCTTTCGACTTCCAAATCCGAAGGACTCTTTGCTGAGTTGTCCTAAGCTCGTTTCAACCTCCTGCCACTGCTCGGGAGTGAGCAACCACAGACATCCATCCAAACCTCGTGCCAAGTGCATCTCTTGACTCTTCTTTGCGAGTTTTAAATGCGTTCTCAATTTACTAGGGAGGCTTATGCGCCTCTTTTCGTCGATACTCCCTGTATATTCACCCAACACCGTTTTGTGTCCTCCTTGAAGGCACCGGTGAGGGTGATCGTGACCCTTGAACTATGCGTGTTCAAAAAGCCGCTTCCCAACCCCCAAGTTCGACCGTGGAAAAGTGACCCACTTCTCACCACTTTCACCCACACCCTTAATTTGCCTGTTTCAGCCGAAAGCTTCAACCGCTCAGTTTTCAGGTCGGGTGCATTGACTGGCGATATCCGTTCAATGGGGGGGATGACATCGCAAATAAGTCTTTTTCAGATTCTTTCCTGAATACTTGACAAGAATATTCCGTGCCAATGGACTTTGCTCTTTTTGGAGTGCTTTAAGATCTTAATAAATCCTTTTTGTGAAACAGGTTGGATCGAAGCGGGCCTTGATTTTTCGGGCAATAGGAGTTGTAAAGACAATCAAAGTCGACGCTTACAAAGTTGTTGTTGGCTATTGTCAATTGCAATTTGATTCGCAAGAAATTCCT
>JARGOJ010000766.1 GCA_029210225.1 Planctomycetota bacterium | reverse complement strand
AGTACAGGATCGGGGAAACCAGCCTCAGCAAAACCTTTTGCACGGAGCTGACATGCTGGGCATTCACCGCAAGGTGGACGCTGACCCTCATAGCATGTGTGCGACTTCACCATGGCATCCATGCAACCGTGTAAATCTTGCGCCAGATGCACCGTTTGAGCCTTGGTCAACCACATGAGTGGTGTGTGGATGCGAATGGGCATCGCCATGCCAAGGCTGATCGTCTTCTCTAGAGAATCCATGGTGTCCCGTCGGCAGTCTGGGTAGCCGCTAAAGTCTGTTTGGCAAACTCCGGTGACGAGATCTTTGATTCCTCTTTGATAAGCCGCTGCCGCTGCGAGCGTCAAAAAGAGCAAGTTGCGCCCCGGCACAAAAGAATTCGGTAGCTCTCCTTCAGCGCATTCTCTCTCAACCTGAATCTCCGAGTCCGTCAGGGAGTTGCCTCCGAGGGCGGAGAGCGCTGAGATAGGTAAGACCGTCAGCGTCGACCCAGCCATGGTGGCCACGTCCTTAGCAGCGTCCAGTTCAATCTTGTGACGCTGACCATAGTCAAAGGCGATGCACTCGATCTTTGAAAAATGGGACTTCGCCCAATAGAGGCAGGTCGTGGAATCTTGTCCTCCGGAGAGACAGACAAGCGCTGATTCTCCGAGCTTGTCGGGTATGGCATTCAGGGACTCAGGCACAGTGTTTCTTTCTTTCAAAATGAGCGACGCGACCGTGGTGAATACCAGGTCGCGCCGTTCTATTGTCTTACTTGTCTTTTGCCAAACTCTTCGAGAATCAAAGCTTGTTAATGAGTTCGAGGAGAGGCATGAAGAGCGCGATAACGATGAAACCAACGGTGATACCCATACCAACGATCAAGATGGGCTCGATAATGGAGGTCAGGGCTTCAACGATCACGTCGACGTCGTTGTCGTAGTTGTCAGCGATCTTGATGAGCATCTTATCGAGCTCACCAGTCTCTTCACCAATGTCGACCATGTTGACGAGCATGTCGTCAAAGTTACCGGATTGCTGAAGCGGACGGGCGATACTTTCACCTTCGCGAATCGAAGCGTGAACGTCGTCGATGGCAGCAGCGATCACAGCGTTACCCAAGGCGTCGCGAGTAATGGTGAGAGCTTCAAGAATCGGCACACCAGAAGCAATCAAGGTTCCGAGTGTCCGACACATACGAGAGATGGTTCCGAGGCGGATAATGATTCCGAAGACAGGCAAGTGCAACTTGACCTTATCGACGAACAAGGCGCCTTTTGGAGTGGAGTTGGCGATCTTGATTCCGACCCACATTAAGAATGGGAACAGCGGCAAGGTCCACCAGAAGTTTTCCACGAAGCCAGCCATAGTCAGGAGCAGCTGCGTCATAGCAGGCAGCTCAAGGCCGGTTTCCTCGAACATCTTCTTAAAGGCAGGAATCACGAACTTCATGATACCGGCAACAATCAAGACGGCGACGACGGTCACAACACATGGATAAACCAAGGCGCCTTTAATTTTCTTCTTAAGCTTGAGGTCCTTCTCCATAAAGAGAGCGAGACGTTCAAGAATCACGTCGAGCACACCACCGGCTTCACCGGCCTTGATCATGTTGACGTAGAGTCGGTTGAAAGCCTTTGGGTGTTTTCCAAAAGCTTCGGAAAGCGTTGAACCGCCTTCCACATCGTCCGCGACCTCGGAGAGTGTATTCTTCAGCAATGAAGGCTTTAACTGGCCCTCAAGAATGCGGATCGAACGCACAATCGGCAAACCAGCGTCTTGAAGCGTCGAGAGCTGGGTGGTGAACGCCGCTAATTGGGCGAGGGGAACCCCGCCAAAATACATGCCACCCTTCTTCTTTGCCGCGCCATCTGGAGCCGCTCCACCGCCGCCCCCGGACTTCTCTTTGACCTTGGTCGGAAAATAGCCAAGATCTTTGATCTTCATCATGGCTTCTTCTTTGTCCGGAGCGTCGATCTCCTTTTTGACCTGTTGGCCCTTCGAGTCGACGGCCTCGAATGTGAAAGTAGGCATACCCTGTGCTCCCTAACTACTCAAACTAAACGTGTCCCTAGCTTCCCGCATCTCTCTAAGACGTACGCAGGAAGCTTTTACTTTCGCCAAAGTCCAGCAATACGTCCAGAAAGATCTGTAAAATCTATATAACACAAAGCCGTAATTTCAATAATTGTTAGCTCGACATCCGCCACCATAACCCTTTACTCATGTTGGATATCTTGCTTGGCTAACTTGGAACCCTCGGAATCACAAGCTTGAGTCGAGAGCCCCGATTTGGACTCCATTTAAAGACTGTTATGAAATCCATAATACGGGGTTCGAAACTGAGTCGGCTTTTCAATCGAATTCATCTCTCGGTGGTCTTCGTTTCAACGAAAATAGCCAACCGTTAGTAGGGAGTGACATGGACGTATTTCGCGCAACAACCATCGTTTCGGCGCGAAAAGATGGAAAGGTCGCCCTCGGCGGCGATGGACAAGTCACCGTTGGCAACACCATCATGAAATCCTCCGCTTGCAAGATTCGCAGCCTCAACAAAGGCCAAGTGCTCTGCGGTTTTGCGGGCTCCGCGGCTGACGCCCTGGCCCTCGTCGACCGCTTTGAGGCCAAGCTCGCCGACGCCCAAAATCACGTCCTCAAAGCCGCCGTCGCTCTCGCCAAAGAGTGGCGAACCGACCGGGCGATGCGTCGCCTCGAAGCCCTCATGGCCATTGTCGATAAGAATCATTCGCTGATTCTGTCAGGCACAGGGGATATCATCGAACCCGAAGATGGAATCATCGCCATCGGTTCCGGCGGCCCAATGGCTTGCGCTGCGGCGAAAGCACTACTAAAGCACGCGCCCCAACTCAGCGCGTCTGACATCGTCGAAGAGGCCCTCAAAGTCACCGCGGGTATCTGTATTTACACAAACGATCACATCTCCGTGAAAGAGGTGGACTGCAAATGATTCGGAGCAACAAAAACGAGCTGTCTCTCACCCCCCGAGAAATCGTATCTGAGCTCGATCGCTATATCATCGGCCAACGAAACGCCAAGCGTGCGGTCGCCATCGCCATCCGAAATCGATGGCGAAGACAGCAGCTTAGCGACGACTTCCGGGACGAAGTCATTCCGAAAAACATCATCCTCATAGGCCCCACCGGAGTCGGAAAAACGGAGATCGCTCGGCGCTTGGCTGGCCTTATCCGCGCTCCCTTCGTTAAGGTGGAAGCCACTAGCTACACCCAAGTCGGTTACGTCGGCCGGGACGTCGAATCGATGATTCGCGACCTCGCTGAAAAAGCCTACAACCTCGTCAAAAAAGAAGAACTCTCCGCCGTACAAGAGCGCGCCCGCAACGACGCTGAAGAGCGGGTCCTCGATGCCCTGCTTCCACCCGTTGAAGGAAGCGAAGAAAGCGAGGACGACAAAGCTCGAGGCCAGAGGACCCGGGAGAAATTTCGCCAAAAACTTAGAGCCGGTGAACTCGATGATCGAGAAATCGAAATCTCGGCCAACGTCTCCAGGGGTTCGCCCAGCGTCCAGGTCCTCTCCGGATCTAACTTCGACAAAATGGGGATGGACCTGCAGAGCATGTTTCAAAACATGGGCAACGATAAGAAGAAGGTCGAAAAGAACGTCACCGTCAAAGAAGCCTGGACCATTTTCCAATCGGAAGAAGCCGAAAAACTCCTCGACCCCGAAAAAGTCAAAGAAGAGGCGCTCAAGCGCGCCCAAGATTCGGGCATCGTCTTTATCGATGAAATCGACAAGGTGGCCAGCGGTAAAGGTCATGGCTCCGGCCCCGATGTCTCAGGAGAAGGCGTTCAAAGAGACCTCCTCCCCATCGTTGAGGGAAGCACCGTTTCAACGCGCTATGGGTACGTTAAAACCGATCACATGCTCTTTATCGCGGCTGGAGCCTTCCATGTTTCCAAGCCCGCCGACATGATCCCCGAGCTTCAAGGGCGCTTTCCCATTCGTGTCGAGCTGTCCGCGTTAGACAGAGGAGACCTCCTTCGTATCCTCACCGAGCCGAAAAACGCACTCTCACGACAGTATGTGCTTCTCTCAGAAACAGAAGGGGTGACGCTTGAATTCACCGACGACGCCCTCGATGAGATCGCCGGAACCGCCGAAATAGTAAACCGGAGCATGGAGAACATTGGGGCGCGGCGGCTACACACCATCATGGAGAGCTTGCTTGATGATTGGCTCTTTGATGCCCCGGACAAGAAGGGCAGCAAGGTTGTCGTCGATAGAGAATTCGTGAAGCAAAAACTAGAAGGTATCCTCAAGGACGAGGACCTGACGAGGTTTATCCTTTAAGCAGCCTTGCGTTCCTTCGTTAGGTGTTGGTCGAAGTCGGTGTCAAAGTTGCGGAGTATCTTCACGAACTCCTCTTGCTCCATGATATTCGCGATACCCTTCGCGGCTTTTTCGACTTCCTTTTTGTCCGCCTCTGGGAGAGCTTCGACGCCTTCGTAGCTCTCCTGCTTCTTCCCAAACAGAGTCTTCACTGCGGAGACTCCCCAAGAGCCGATCCCCGTGCTTTGCTTCACTAAAGCGCGGAAGCTCTGGGTGATCACTTTCTTATCGCTCCCGGCATAACTGGCTTGGAACGCCGCATAAATCAGGGCTGCTTCGACCTCTAGAGATTCAGCATCGGTCTTTGCTTTGGAACTTTGCTCGTTGTTGAGCTGCGTCTTATTCAAGCTGCGGTTGAGACAACGA
>JARGOJ010000765.1 GCA_029210225.1 Planctomycetota bacterium | reverse complement strand
ATAGCCGCCCTTTGAGCGACCGCCCATCACGTTGTCATTTACGGCGCGCCAGCGAAGCTGAGTTTTATCGAAGTCGGTGACGAGGGCTTCTTCACCGTAAACCGTCCCTAATGTGAGGACGCCAAGAGAACTGAGAATGAGGCCTGTAATGATTTTCATGAGGAGAGCTTTCTGCGAGAGGAGGACAAAATCCAATATCGATACAGAAACTCTACAGAATCCACACAGGCTTATCAAGACATATTTCAAATACCTGTAAAATAAAGACGAAGAAGCGGCCTGAGCCATCCCTAGAAGCAGGTCAAAAACTATACAAAGGCTAGAGATCCCTGACAAAACTAAGGCTTAGACTTCGATTTTTCGACGGGGGGTTCTGGGTAGAGGGCATAGTCTTTCTTCGAACACTGAGTCCGCAGGCCCCATAAAATCTCAACTGGCCAATTCTTCTGGGTTCGACGAAGCAACCACTTCGGGATCCAGCCCTTCGGATCCCCCAGACAGTCCATAATGACCCGGGTTCTCTTTCCCTTGTTCAAAGGGATAAGCGTGAAGTTGTTGTGCAGCAGCTCGCCGCGCACCCCGACCGTCTTTGGAGCCTTTGAGAACGACACAGACTTGCAGCGAAGGTGAATCCAGCCTGAACGCTTGTCCCGCGTCGCTTTTCCTCGAAAAACAAAATCCCGGTCACTGACCAGGGCTGAGAGTCGGAACGATTGATAGACAATCATGTCGTGCTTCGTGCTTCGCTTCAGAACTCGTGTGTCTTCCAGCCCCCAAATCCACTCCTTCTTCCTCCGATTGTTCATTAAGACCGCCAGCACTTTTCGCGGCGCGGCCGGGATATCCACGATGCCTCGGAATCCCATGAGATCTGGACCAGTAAAGGGTTTTGAGTAGACAGAAATGCCTGATTTCTGAAGAACCCGCTCCCAGCGATCTTGGCCATAGACAGGAGCTGTCGCGAAGAGAACAACCATAAGACTCAGGACGTAAAATCTCATAGGGTCCTCGCTGGAGAATAGGAAACGGTCATCGTCTCCAATCGCAACTGCTTCGACCAAGAAAATCCCAAGAAAAGAACACCCTGAATCTCGATTAAGACTTCGCCTTCTTCTTCACTGAGATTTTGAGACCCCTGCCACTTTCCGGCGTTTCGATGTCGCAACGGACTTCGTCCCTGACTTTGGCAGCGGATAAAGGTGGTAGTACGGCTTTTTGACTTGAGTCTTGAGGTTTCGGAGCGTCTCAAGAGGCCAATTTTTCTGCGTCTTGTTGACCAACCAAGTCGGAATCCAGCCCTTCGGATCCCCCAATGTCTCCAAGATGATCCGTGTCTTGCGCCCCCCTGAGATCGGAATAAGCGTGATGTTGCTTCTCAAGATCAGCCCACGCACTCCAACTGTGGGGGGCGCTTTAGGATGTCTCTCAGACCTTGTCTTGAGGGAGATCCACCCGGTCTTGGGATTTCTAGTCACCTTGCCGCGAAAGACAAAATCCCGATCGCTGACCACGCTGGACATCGCAAAGGATTGATAGACCACCGACTCGTGTTTACTCACAGACTCCAAGACGACAGACTTGGTGAGACCATTGACCCACTCGTGCTTGTGCTTGTTCTCAACGAAGACGTGGAGCACCTTACGAGGCGCCGCATCAACATCGACAATTCCTCGAAATCCAATGATCTCCGTGCCTGGAAAAGCCTTCGAATAAACCGAAACACCGCTCTCCTCGTTGATCTTCTGCCAACGATTCTGCGCCAGGGCCTCCCCGGGCCCAGCGAACACCAAAAGAGTCAGAGCGAGAACTTTGAGAAGTGAATGATTCATGACGTAACGGACTCATATGTGAACAAGATATAAACAACGGTTATTACTATAAGTCAGAGCGCTTCGCGATGCTATGCCTTTCCTAAAAGTCGACTATTTCCTCCGCCAAGGCAAAGAAAAGCGCACTTTGAAGAGCTGCTTAGAGAACTAGACAAAACGGGGCGACCCCAACTTCTCGAAGAGAACTATCTAAGAGATTGCAAATGCTCAGGAGCCCTTCCCTGCGCCCTCTGCATTGTTTGGCTTGATTGCGCTTTTCCCTGGGGACGGCTTCCCCCGAACCTCGGCGCTGCTCTTCTTTTTCTTGACCGGTTTCGGCAGCGGATACAGCTTGTAGTAAGGCTTTTTCACCTGAGTTCTGAGGCCTGTCAACGTCTCGTAGGGCCAGCTCTTCTGCGTCTTGTTCACCAACCAGGTCGGAATCCAGCCCTTCGGATCCCCCAAAGTCTCCAGGATAACCCGAGTCTTAGTCCCCCCATTTAGAGGGATAAGCGTGATATCACACTTAAAAATGAAGGCTCTCACGCCGATTGTGGGAGGAGCCTTGGGGTGGCTCTCAGACTGATTTCTGTATCGAATCCAGCCGGTTGCTGGGTTGTAGGTCACCTTGCCACGAAAGACAATATCCCGATCGCTCACGAGACTCGACAAGGAAAAGGATTCGTAGACAATCACCTCGTGCTTACTCACGGCCTCCAACACGACGGACTTCGTCAAACCATTGACCCACTCGCCCTTCCGCTTGCTGTCCATGAGGACATGGAGTAGCTTGCGCGGCGGGGCCGCAATATCGATGATCCCCTTAAAACCAATGATCTTCGTGCCTGGAAAGGCCTTCGAGTAGACAGAGACGCCGCTCTCTTCCTTAATCTTCTGCCAACGATTCTGCGCCAAAGCGGCATCACAAAACGCTGAGAAGAGCAGAGAGATGACAAGCGTCTTGAAGAGCAGAGATTTCATGCTGGCACAAGCTCCCATGTGATTACGTCCTTCCCATACGTGGTGACTAGCAGCCAACAAAAAAAGCTGGCCAAAGCCAGCTTATCGAATCGCCAAATCTGAGGGCCATAAATGACTTAGGAGTCTTTGCGAGGCTCCACTGGCTTCTTAGGTTTGATCGCCGGCTTCTTCGGATTGTCCTTCGATTCCTCGTCCTTGGCGTTGATTCGCGTTCCAGTCTTCTTGTTCTTCTTCGCCAGAGCCTTCAACTCTTCTTCGTCAGGGGGAAGGGGAAAGAGCTTGTAGTAGTCCTTCTTTACCTGCTTGCGCAAAGAATCTAGGGACTCAATTGGCCAGTCCTTCTGAAGGCTATTCGTCAACCAGTTCGGAATCCAACCCTTCGGATCTCCCAGCGTTTCCAAGATCACACGGGTCTTTTTACCGCCGCTGATGGGGATTAAGGTGAAGTTACTACGAACGATCTGTGCTCTCACTCCAATCGTCGAGGGGGCCTTCGGATGGGTCTCAGAAGTCGTCTTCACATAAAGCCAGCCCGTCTTCTTGTTTCGGGTGACCTTGCCGCGAATCACAATATCGCGATCACTCACAACCATAGGCATCTTAAAAGCCTGATAAATCACCTGCTCAAAGTCGCTGACCCGCTGCAAAATGACCGTCTTTTTAAGGCTCTTCACCCACTCCATCTTGTGCTTGTTATCGACGATGACATGGAGAACCTTACGAGGCGGCGCATCGATATCGATCACGCCCTTAAATCCGATAATGTCCGTACCCGGAAACTCCTTAGAGTACACCGTGATACCAAGGTCTTGATTGATCGGTTCCCAACGCGTCTGTGCCTCAGCGGCAGAGCCCAACGCGACCACAGCAAAGATGGTCAATAGAAAACGTTTACCTAGCAAATTCATGGATTGACCTCCTCAACATTCCTATTCAAGCCACTATCTTAAACGCTAGAGCCGATTCATGCCTTCAAGGCAATTTCAGAAAAAGATTCAGCCCCAACAATGCAGCCAGAGCTAGACCGCACGCCTGCTTTTTTGGCGACCTAGTAGTGATACAAAGAAAAGGACCTAATTCTTTTTCGGTTTCAATTTCTTTGGATTTACATTCGGGCGAGGACGAACTAGCTGCGCCTCCTTATCCTTTTTCAGGCGGATTCTAGACCTATTTGGCTTCGCCATCTCAATGTATCGAATCGATCGATCAATGTAACGGCTCAGGGTCTTATCTTTCTCCTCAGTCTTCATCTTCTTTAGTAGTGGCAAGGCCTCACGGCCATTACCTCGCAAATATCCGAGCTGGCGAATAATGTTCAGCTTCATCGATCGCGTCGTGCTCTGGTCGAGCATTTTGACATAGATAGGCACCGCCTTCTTCCCGAGATAACGAACGCTATAGGAGACCTGAGAGGCCAACTTCTTATCCTTAGAAAGCTCCATGAGGATCGGCACAAGCTCGTTTGCATCGTCTTCTAGATATCGGACGAGGCGCAGCGTCGTCGTCTGTACCCTGATTTGCTTGTGTCGCAAAAGCGTCTTAAACATGGGAATAAGCGCCTTACGATTCTTGATACGAAACTGATTTCGAGACCAGTGCACATTCAAGGAAGTCAAGAAGGCAACGAGACCTGGTCGACCATTCACGTCCTTGGTAGCACTGACCGCCTTCAAAATTCGATCAACGGTTTCCGGGCGACCATCGTTTTCAAGTATTCTCGCCAACATGCCAACCGTCAGATTGGTCATGTCTTGTTCTTTCGCGCTCACCAAAGTGGAGTAGATATTCAATAAGTCGCTGATCGGCAGAGTCTTCGACCCACCCAAGTCGATCAAGGCTGACAATGCGAGCTTCTTGGTGTCCTCATCCTTGTGCTTCGATAAAAGCGCAAGAGTGTCAATCGATGCTTTCCCTATCGAAACAAGGCTCT
>JARGOJ010000764.1 GCA_029210225.1 Planctomycetota bacterium | reverse complement strand
GCGAAGCCTCCTAACCTCCCCGAATAAAATAGCAGATTGTTGCAAGCCCTGAGCGCGGGTTGAGGGGGATCGGGGATAGGGGGCGAAGCCTCCTAACCTCCCCGAATAAAATAGCAGATTGTTGCAAGCCCTGAGCGCGGGTTGAGGGGGATCGGGGATAGGGGGCGAAGCCTCCTAACCTCCCCGAATAAAATAGCAGATTGTTGCAAGCCCTGAGCGAGGGTTAAGGGGAATCGGGGACAGGGGATGAAATCCCCTGATCTCCCCGAATAAAATAGCTGTCCTGTATTTGTTCTTCCTAAAACCCTAGGTCAGGCGGGGAGCGCTTTCTTCTCGTCAATCCAGTTGTAGATCAACTTGTTCATCGTCTCCAGAGGTAAGGCGCCGCTTCCGATGATGCAATCGTGGAATTCTTTGATGTCGAACTTATCGCCGAGGGCTTCTTTGGCTTCTTTGCGACGGTTCTGAATCTCGATTTCGCCGATCTTATAGGACAGGGCTTGGCCTGGCATAATTAAGTAGCGGTCGATTTCATTGACCACTTCGCTTTCTGGGAGAACGGTGGCTTCAGCCAGATATTTGACGGCTTTATCCCGGCTCCATTTGAGCGCGTGGAGGCCAGTATCGACGACGAGTCTCGCGGCGCGCCAGGCTTGAAAGCCGAGCATTCCAAAGCGATCCCGAGGTTTTTCGTAGAGACCGATCTCGTCGCAGAGGCGCTCTGTGTAAAGAGCCCAGCCCTCAACATACGCGGTGAAGCGGCCGTGCTTTCGGATGGTTGGTAGATCTAATTCCATGGCCAATGCGATTTGTAAGTGATGGCCAGGAACGGCTTCGTGATAGGTCAGGCAGGCCATATTTGAACGAAGCCGGGTCTCGGGCTTATAGGTGTTCGCATAGAAGAGACCGGGGCGGGAGCCGTCTTCGGGAGGAGGGTTGTAGAAGCCGGCGGGGGCGTCTTGCTCGCGGAACTCTTCGATGGAGCGGGCTGTACAACCGACTTTGGGGAGGCGGCCGAAGAGCGGGGGAATGGCCTCGTAGGCCTTGGTGATGAGGGCTTGGTATTCCTCGACGAGGGCTTCTTTGCTGTCGTGGAAGTTGTCCTCTTCTTCAGTGAGCTTCTGAGCGTACTGAACACGAGTCATTCCGAACTCTTGGGCGATTACTTCCATCTCTGCATGAATTGAAGCGAGCTGCTCGATGCCAATTTGATGGACGTCTTTTGGGTCCATGGCCTTGCCGAGGTGGCTCTTCACCATGTAAGCGTAGCTTGCGTCTCCTTGTGGGTTCTCCCAGAGCCCTGTATTGTCGCGGGCTATGGGTAAGCAGACGGTTTTGAGGGTCTCTCTAAAGGCTTCGAAAGCGGGGAGGACAGAGCTCTTCGCGGCTTCTTTGAGGTCGGCGCGGATGCTGTCCTGATCGTCAATGCTATCTTCGAGTTGCTCAAGGATCTTCACGAAGATAGAGTCCTCGCCCTGCTTCTCTAGAAGTCCGTCGAGCTGAGAAATGACCCGCTCGACTGCAATTCTGGGCGCGCTGTAGCCTTTTTCGGCGCCTTCTTTTAGATAGAGAATGAGGTTGTCGATCTTTGCTTTCACCGCGTGGTAGCGGCTAATCAGATCGCGCCAATCTTTGTTGGTCTTCTTGGGATGGAAGTTTTGGACGAGGGTTGGAAAGCCGACCTGAATACCATTGAGTTGGTCGATATCCCAAAGGTGAAAGTTGAAGGGCTCGCCTTCGATAGAGCTCTCGTAGCCGATCCTTAGGATGTCGGCGGTGATCTTCTCGTCCTCGGTGAGTTGATCGCTGTCGATGGCGTCAAGCTCAGCGAGGAAAGCCTTTGTCTCTGTGAGTCGCTCCAATCGAGCGTCGTTGCTGTTGTCAGTCAAGGTGTGGTTGCCGCGACCATCACCAAGAATCGTGGCGAGCTCTGGATAAGAACTTAAAGTGTTTTGCCAAGTCTTCTCGGCGAGCTGGGCGAGTTGCTCTGATGCGCTCATTTATTCTTTCCTCACAGTCCGTTTTACTTAAAGCAATGGCGATCTCCTTACTCCTTTTTGCCTCAGATATCAACTAAAGAGTGGGGAAAATCCAGTGTGATAATATGGAGCGTCTTCACGATGAAAGGTGAGGAAATTGTTGAAAGCATTGACTCAGAGTGAAGTGGAAGAGCGGCTTAAAGAGTTGCCTCACTGGATGGTAAAGGATGGAAAACTCCATCGCAGTCTACAGTTCAAAGACTTTGTGACGGCCTTCAGTTTTATGACGGGAGCGGCGCTTATCGCGGAAGCGAGCAATCATCATCCGGAGTGGTTCAACGTCTACGGGACCGTTCGCATCGACTTAACGACCCACGACGCAGGTGGCATTAGCAAACTCGACTTTAAACTCGCAAAGAAACTCAATGAATTGGCCGGGGCTTACCTGTAATTGTTTTGCTTGGTGGGGCATCGACCTCAATCAGGCGTCGACGTCGATGATTTCTTCTTCGCCCTCAGGCTTTTGAGGCTCGCGGTTCTTCTTCCATTGAAAGAAGCGATAGCCGCCATAGCTAGCCATCACGATGGTGATTAGCGGCATGAAGATCGTGTAGAAGTAAAAGCAAGTCAGTCCGAGGGAAAATGCGATGGCGACCCGCGCTTTGTCGGAGAGCTTCTCTCCCAAAAGAGTGTCGATGATGACCTGGCCACGGTTCTTCACAACCGGCAGATCTTCCTGGATTCGCTCGACTTTTGGGAAGCCATCCAAGTCGTCTTCGAGGTCATCGACCTCATCTTTGACGGAGTCGTTGGCCGTCACCTTGGCCTGCGCCCGAACCTCTTGCTGGAGTTGCTCCTGCTGCTTCTTAACCTTGGCGACGAGATCTTCTAGCTCATCTTCTATCTTTTGTTCGTCAGTATTCACCACTAAACCTCCCAAACAATACCGACAAACAGCGTTCCTATTTGTGGCCTCGGAACTCATGATACGTTGAATGCGTCAAAATGTGATATCCCACGATATGAGACTTTTAGATTCACACTCAGGATGCAAAGTTCCCAACTCATGATTTATATTTTTTGGACGCTGCTGTCATTGCTGATTGTGATCTTGATCACTGTGTACTGGGAGCCGCTCTTCCCGCGCTGGCTTCGCAAAAGGCTAGAGAGAGAACTCGCAGAGAAGCTTCCTCTTCAAATCAACATCGGCAAAGCCCGCTACCGCTTTCTCGCTTTCCTCTTACTCATCGAAGAATTTGAAGCCCGCGGGGAGCAGGGCGAAGTCATCAAAGCCCAGACTATCGAAATCAAAGACCCAGTCTCCTTTCTTTGGAGAGGCGCTGTTCTATCAATATCAATAAAAAATGCTGAAGTCGAGAAGAGCGCGCAGTGCCTCCAGCTCTTCAGAAGCCAGGGCCTAAACATCAGCGCGACCATCCCAGGCGCTTCAGAGAGCTCCAGCGTCTTGCCATCAGGAGCGTCCCCAGCAAGTCACAACAGCTCTCCCGGAAATTCGACGCATACTCCCTCAGCGCCTAGCACAAGTGATGAAGTCTTTGAGTGGGAGCTGAATCTCGAAGCCCTCACTCTCGATTGGCCTCAGGAAGACTTTGCCTCCTTTCCAAGCCTCCAAGTTCAAAGCGCATCCCTCTCTGGAGGAAGCGCGGGGTTTCGAGTCGATGAACTCAGCCTTGAGTGCTCAGAAGAGCTGTCTTTGAGCCTCGTCGATGACCTGGGAGGATCGGGGCAGCTTGGCCTCGCTCTATCCTTGCAGCGAGCCTTTCTCGACCGCCTCGGGGGTCATTTTGTTCTGCCCTGGAACACTGTGAACGACAGCGAACTGGTCCTCTCCGGGCGTTTTGAGCTTGAAGAAACTGGCGCCCAGATTCACCACGCAAAGATTCAATGGGGTGCTCTCAAAGCGGAAGGCAGCGGGCAAGCGCGCTTCCATGATGGGGCCTTCTCCTGCCGCGTTAAAACCGAGCTCGATCAAGCGCGCTTAGCCACACTCAACGAAGGCCTCCCCAAAGATAAGCGGGTCAGTCCAGAGTATTTTGCCCGCCTCCCTGAGTCTTTGCTCACTGTCAGCGCCCAGTTTTCTTCTCTGAAAGCGAAGAGTGAGTGTTTTATCCGTGTCTCCGCTGATGATTCGAGCTTTGAAGCGAGCGCCTTCACCGACAAGGACTTTTGGCCTCTCCAAGTCTCAGGGCAGTTGGCGACCGCTGATTTAGAGAGACTCTTAGATATCGATGGCGACTCGATGGCCTTCGCTGGGGCTCCGGTGAAGAGTCATTTAACGGTGTGGCAAAGCCCAAGCTGGCGTTGTGAAGGAGTGCTGAGCAGCCCTGCTTTTGAGATTCAGGTGAACCCTGGGGCGAGCCCGGTGCTCTTTCCCTTTACGGACTGCTCTCTGAACCTCTCTCTTGACGACAAAGAGCTGCATTGGAGTGAGGTGAAGGCTGGTTTTCTGGATGGGCAACTCGATAAGGGCGATGGCCGGCTCATGCTGCAATCGGAGCTGCAGAGCTATGAGGGGACCATCGATTACAAGGACCTGACGGTTGAGAAGTGGCCGACGGGGTCAGAGGACGGCTTGTCGTCCGTCTTAAAAGGCAAGGGCAGCGGTTGGTTCGAGTATCGCGGTGACTTGGAGGTGGCAGGGAGCTCCGCTGGGGATGGCTCGCTGAAGGTCGAGGACGCTCACTACACATTCTTGAATGGGCTGGGGAGCTGGGCCAAGACATTCGGT
>JARGOJ010000763.1 GCA_029210225.1 Planctomycetota bacterium | reverse complement strand
ATTTCTAGCACGAATCGAGTGTCCTTTTGTTCAGAACTAGGGCGATGGAATCTTGGAAAGCTAGCATAGTCTTTTCCCAGCGTTGTGAAAAGAAGCCTAGACTTCCTATGCCTTACACGAGAGCCGCCCCTTGGTTCATTGAGAATTGCACGAGAAAATATTCCGAGGGGGTCGTCGTGAACAATTTGCCTGGTGGAGACGCCGTATAATAGTTCGCGTCATGAGTTGAGGAGAAAGCTATGAAGCGGTTCGTTTTTGCCGTGTTCACGATGTCGATTTTGTGTTTCCCCCAGGCCTCCGAGGCCGATGACAAGCCCATCAAGCGTCCATTCAGGGGTGGGATGGCGCTCTCGATGCATGCGTCGGACCCACACTATTCCTATGTGACCGCAGTTCGGGAGATCCACAAGCTGGGCGGCACCGACCTCTCGATCTTGGTCCACTTCTATCAAGACAACGCCGCCTCCGACAATCCGCATCGCCACGCCTACAAGACGCCAACGGATAAGGTCTTTGTTGAAACCATAAAAGAAGCAAAGAAGCTTGGTTTGAAGGTCTTTGTCATGCCCATACTTCTGCTTGAGAAGCCGAAGGAGGATGATTGGCGTGGAAACTTGAAGCCGAAGTCGTGGGCGAAGTGGAAGGCGAACTATATGAAAGAAATGAGCCACTTCGCACAACTCGCCGAGAAGAGCGGCGCAGACATTTTTTCAGTTGGATCGGAGCTAAGCTCCCTTGAGCAGTATCTGAAAGACTGGCGTGGCATGATCAAGGAGCTCCGCAAAGTCTTCTCTGGATTACTTACCTACAGTTCCAATTGGGACCACTACGAGAATGTCGGTTTTTGGGAAGAGCTCGATCTTATGGGCATCTCTGGCTACTACGAACTCACCGAGTCGACGACGCCAAAAATTGAAGAACTAAAGAACTCTTGGAAAAAAGTGCAGAAGAAGATTCTCAATTGGCGTCAGGATGTTGGCCTGACGAAGCCCATTATCTTCACTGAAATCGGTTACTCTAGCCAAGATGGCTGCGCCTCAAAACCTTGGAATTACTACCTCTCCCAAAAGGTCGATCTGGCCGAGCAAAAGATGTGTTTTGAAGCGTTCATCGCCGTTTGGGATAAACATCCACAATTGGAGGGTGTCTACTTCTATGAATGGTGGGGAAACGGCGGCAAGGAAGACACCCATTACACTCCCAAGGGGAAACCCGCAGAAAAAGTCATTCGTCAATGGTACAAGGAAATTCGGGCTAGGAACGCATTGTTAAAATCGAAAAAGACCTCTAAAGGCAACGACAAAAAATCTGAGACTAAAAAAGACTAAAAGGGCCGTTTCATGAGCTTTGACGAAGAGAAACTTCGACTCATGTGGGAGAAGACTATTATCGAGGGCTCCTTGGCCAACAAGGATCCGGGCTTAACTTATGGGCGCCATGATCCCCTACCCAACGCCGACCTCAACCCGGCCCTTTTCCCAACCTTGCTCGTCAATCCTCTAGAAGCTCCGGGGAAATCCACAGAGGACACTGCCCCTGAACTCGCGCCAACGATGCTGATAGGTCAAGCAGATACCATCGTCACTCCTCCTCTTGAAGGCGAAGTCCCAGCTCCCCCAATAGGTCAAGCCGACACCATTGTCACTCCTCCTCCTGGAGCTGAGCTTCCGGCACCGCCTATAGGTCAAGCAGATACCATCGTGGCTCCTCCGCCCGAAGGCGAGGTCCCGGTTCCCCCCAAGGGTCTAGCGGACACAATCGTCGCAACTCCTCCTCCTGGAAGCCTCCCTAGCAACAAAAATAAGAAGCCAGCGAGCTTTCAAAACTACGATCTAAAAAAGGAGATTGGCCGCGGAGGCATGGGGGTCGTCTATGCAGCGCTACAGGGCGGGCTTGATCGGTTAGTTGCGGTCAAGAAGAACCTCGACAATCAGCTTGAAGCCCGGTCACGATTTATCTCTGAAGCCATCGTGACAGGTCAACTCGATCACCCAAACATAGTCCCGGTTTATGACATGGGCTTCTCCGCTGAGGGGGAGGTTCTCCTTTCAATGAAGCTCGTCGGAGGTCAACCTTGGTCCGATTGGCTTAAAGACAAATTCAACGAAGACAATAGGCTCTCTGAAGACAATCTGTTGGAAGCCTTTGAGATCCTCATCAAGGTCTGCGATGCCATCTCATTTTCCCATGAAAAATTGATCGTCCACAATGATCTCAAGCCCGAAAACATCATGGTTGGAAAGCACGGCGAGGTCTTTGTGATGGACTGGGGTCTGGCCGTTGATGTCAGTCAGCGCGACGAAGCACAACTCACACAATCCCAACGTCAAACCCTGCATAAGTCAACGATGCGGTCACCCTGTGGAACTCCCGCCTATATGGCTCCAGAGTTGGCCAATGGCGACGGCGACCAGATTTGCCCCCAAACCGACGTCTATCTCCTCGGCGCCATCCTCTACGAATTTGTGACCGGTCGTCGCCGGCACCGTGGCAAGACTCTGTTAATCGTGCTCCGCTCCGCAATTCTAAGTGAAGAACCCGACTTTACAGATCACGGTGACATTGAGTCGGAGATCCAGGACATCTGCCGGAAAGCGATGAAGCTCAATCCCGAGGATCGCTATTCCTCCGCCAAAGAATTTCAAATCGCAATCAAGAATCACCTCCAACACCGCGAAAGTTTGAAGATCGCCCACGTCGCTAACACGACTTTGGCGGAGTGTGAAAAAGCTCGGCTTAAATTGATCAGTGAGGAAACACAGACTCTCAATGAGTCGGAGCGAAACCGCCTCTATGGTCAATACGCGGAAGTCGTCGCCGGATTCAGGCAAGCGCTCATTTTGTGGAGTGACAACAAGGAGGCTAAGAAGGGCACTTTGAATGCTTCGGTGGCGTACGCCAAGATTGCGCTTAGTCAAAACGACCTCGGTCTCGCCGAAGCGCAGCTTGCGGCGCTTCCTCCTGGATTGAACGTGACCCTTGAGCTAAGCCGAGAGATCAACGCAGCCAAACAAATAGTGATCAATAAAGAGCAACAGCAGAAGCGAGTCCGTTGGGCGCTGGCTGGCACCATTCTGACAATTTTCATTGGCCTCGCGGTTGGCCTCTTCTTTATTAATAAGGAAAAGACCAGAGCTACTGAGAACGCCGCAACCGCCCGCAGCGCCGCCGAGAGGGCCGAAGCAAACGCTCGGGAGGCAAAGCGTCAGGCAAAAATCGCAAAACAACAATCAGCGGAAGCGCTACGACAAAGGCGCGTGGCGTTTGCCCAGCAGAAAGAGGCTCAGAAGCAAAAACGGGACGCTGATGAGCAACGGCAGATTGCCCAAACACAAAGCGTCATGGCGCAGAAGCTTAGGGCCGTGGCGATTGAAACCGCCAAGCGCGCCGAAGTTGAAGCGGCTCGTGCCCAATCATTAAGAAATGAAGCCGAATACCAAACAGCGCTGGCCCGCTATGAGCTTGCGCTGGGAACTGTCCGAGAGGGTGATGGCTATGTCTTAGCGGGACGATGGCGACTCGCTCGGCTCAGTTATTCAAACGCTCGAAAGATGTTTAGCGAGATCAAGCAGCCGACGCTCCCGGCGGACCTTGGTCTATGGAGTTCCGATCGCGTTCAAAGCCCAATCATCATCCAGTCTCAAAACTCTCGCAATGCGATTACTGCGATGGTTAGCCATCCCACGCGAGACTGGGTTTTTACGGGACATGGGACTGGAACAATCAAGGTTTGGGACCTTTTCAGCGGACGTGTTCTTTACTCATGGATTGGACATAACAAAGACGTCCGATCATTGGCCATTTCACCAGACGGTCGATATTTGCTGTCGGGATCAGGCGCGAGCAAACGAAACATTCTTCTCTGGGCCATTCTCGCCAAGAGACCTTATTCTATCGATATCAGAGGCCAAAACTGCCCAGTCAATGCGGTCGCATTCAATAGAAAAGGCACTCATTTTTACACCGCTGGCTCCGACTCAAAATTGAGATACTGGAGCCTAGCATCGAGACAGTTAGTTTCTGCCATAGATATCGGGAACGGAAGCTCCCAAGAGAGCTTCGGCCGAACGGGAATTCTAAGCCTCGCGGTCTCCCCAGGGAATCAGTTCATAGCGACCGGTTCAGCGAGCGGCGCGGTCATGATTCTAGACCTGAAGGCACAAACGCGTCGCTTCATAAGACATCGGCTCCCTGTGAATTCGGTTCAGTTTTCCCCCTATGGCGATTTTGTCATAAGCGCGAGCAACGACGGTACAGTTAAACTGACAGATACACTCTCAGGGGTCGTCAAAAACACACTTGTTGGGCACCGTAGCTTCGTCATGAAAGCTGTCAGCTCCCCTGATGGGAGTAAAATACTCTCGGCTTCCCAAGATCGCACAGCCCGCATTTGGGACGCGAAGAGCGGCAAGACCCTTCGAACCCTCGGTCCTTTGCCTCAAGCGGTTCATAATGTTGCATTCTCCAATGACGGTCGTTTTGCAATGGCGGCGGGTTATCGAAGCGGCGACATTAAAATTTGGTCTCTCGAAGAGAACCCTGGGTTAACCCAGTTCCAAGCGACTTCGGCTTTGAATTCTGCGATCGCGACCTCCAAAGACGGCCTCTACGTTGCGAGCGCGACCCGCGACCGGAGCTTTGTTCTTTGGGACAGTAAGACTGGCTATCCGCTAAAGAGTTTTACGGCTCGTGATCAGGTTCAAAGCCTGCGTTTCACATCAAATGGCCGCCAAAT
>JARGOJ010000002.1:22279-32164 GCA_029210225.1 Planctomycetota bacterium | reverse complement strand
GACAACTTAGGAGAAAAAGAGCGGACAAGAGAATGATGAAGTGATGTTTCATTGCGTGGGGGTGTCCTCAGTGAGAGTGCAGGCTCTCGATCTTAGAGTCCGCAGAAATAGCTTGATAGAGAGATTCCGCGAAAGTTCTTAAACAAAAGGAGAAATTCTCGCGGAACTCCGGCGCTGTTTCAGCGTGTACCCTCCCAACACCCTTGAACACTGGAGTATGGAGGTCTGATGAGGACGCTTGGAATATTATGGAGAATGGCCCCAACATGCTTGGCGTTATGTCTCGCAACAACATTGGGAGCGCTTCCGGCGAATGCTCAGGAGCGAGAATTACCTGAAGAGAAAGCCTGGAACAAGAAATCGAAGGACGCTCGGACCGCGGCTTCTGAGGCTTGGAAGTTGATTGAGGCCTACGGCCGCGGCCTGCCAGTCTTTGTGAGCAAGGAGAAGGCTCGATCTCGTGCTTTTGCTCGCTTGGATTTGGATCTGGTCCAGAAGACCCCCAAAGATAAAGCGCCGGTTTTGACTCACGCCGCCACATACCGCGAACTAAGTCAATACCGCGACGCGATTATGGATCGCCTGAGGAAGCTTGACCCCGATCGATATCCCTATGTTCAAGAGCGGGATCGTTCGTCAAAGAGGGATCGTAAGCTCCGTTACAAGTTCTTCGATATTCACGATCTTTGCACAGCTCCGACTGATCACCATGGTCCCAACATCGGACTGGGTATGAATGAAGACGCAGGCGGGAAATTCTCAGCGGATGAAGAGAGCAAAGCCGCTGGGGTCAACCTGGGGGCGGAGAAACTCTTGGAGTTAGTTTTCCGCCATATTGGTGAGACAGACGGCAGCTTGGAAGTTTCTGGTGGTCGCCTCGTCGCGAGGCAGCGTCTCAGTGTTCTAGAGAAGATCGAGAATTTCCTCGAAGAGCTTCGCAACGGCCGAGGTGGAATGATCGACCTTGAAGTGCGAGTTTATCGAATGGATTCATCTCTGTTCTCCAAGCTTCGCTCTTCGGCCACGTCTCTCGATGCAAAAGGCGAATTGGCGCTCTTGACCGCTGTCAAAAAGGGTTCCGCCACCCTGGTCGCTAAGAATCGTGTCATTGCTCACGATGGCCAAAAAGTCAATGTGCGCCGGGGTGACTCTCGCTCAATCATCGCCGATATCGAAGTGAATCAAACGGGTGTGATACCTGTGCAAAACCCGGTCATTGGCGTTCTTCATGAAGGCCTCATGGTGGAAGTGCGTCCCTTGCTCGACCGCAAGAGTCAGCAAGTGGTCGTCGATGTATCCCTCTCGTTGAGCCAATTAATCAATGATGTGAAGAAGCGCAAGGTCGAAAAACTCGAATTGGAATTGGCCAAAATGAGCGTTTCTCGCACGACTTCAACGGCTTGTATTCCTGTAGGCAAGGGCGCGCTGCTTGGCGGGACCTTCTCTAAATCGAAGGACGATACCAATTGCGTTGTCTACATTAAGTGTCGACAAATCCTCGGCCAAAAAACAAAGCAAGAGAAGAAGACTAAAAAATCTAAGTAATTGACGAAGTCATTTTGAAAGGACAAATCATGATTAATAAACTGTTTCGTGGCGCTCTCTGTTTGACTCTCGTCTTTGCCCTGAGCCCCTGTGTTTTTGCCCAAGAAAAGAAGCTCTCGAAAAAAGAGCTTCGCAACAAAGAGATCAAAGAACTGGAAGCGATGCTCGCCAAGGTTGATTCGGCGATTAAGAAGATTAAGCCCCTGTTAAACCCTAAATTCGCATTGGCCCAATACGACGTCCGTCACCTGCTCTACCGTCCCGACGATCGCGCCGCGCCGAAACTCTCCATTCCAAGTAGCTCCCTTGGCTACCGCAGCAATAAAGGGAAAGCTCAAGGGATGACTCTCAACTTTGGCGACGAAGACGAAGAATACGAGAACGCTCTCCTCGACCCAGAAAAATTGACCGAGATTCTCATGGGTCTCGCTGACGAGGATTCTTGGGACGATCCAGCGAGCATTGAGGTGAGCGGTGGGTTTATCATTTGTTATCAATCAAAGGTTATTCAGGCCCGTATTCAGTCGACCCTGGAGTCGCTGCGGCAAAACGCGTCGCGCAGTATTCAAATGGAAGTCGGCTTTTACTCTCTTCCTCCGGAATTGAAGAAGACCTTGGAGCAAGCCGCGCTCATGAATAAGGGTTTGCTGAGCAAGAAAATGCTCGCGTTGCTCGATTTGTCTGTGAACAACAAGAAGGCCGAGGTGCTTGGTAACGCTATGCTGACGGCCTTGAGCAATCAACGAGTCTACCTGCACCAGGGCTTTGAGCAGAGCTATGTCGCGACGATTGAGCGGAGCTCTGGAGGGACCGGGATGGCTGTTGCGACAATCAGTGACCCAGTGGTGGAAGTTCTTAGGACTGGATTGGCCCTCGATATGAAAGGCACGGTGATCGATCGCTCAGGAGATCGGCAAGTGGCTATGGATGTGCGCTTTCTACAATCGATCGGTCAAGAGATGAGAGAGATCAAGACACCCTTCGGAAACATTGATATGCCTCGTGTTACGACCAACTTCGTGCGCACCTCAGCGCGAGTCCCCAACGGTCATGGAATGTTGGTTTTTACGCAAAAGAGAAACACTGGTAAGGGGGTTGATGGCAAGACCAAGGGCTTGACAATCATTGCTCGTCCCAGAATTCTGCCTAGCCGTTGAGCGTCTGTTTTTGTATGAATGTCTCCCTAAGATTCAAATGAGGATCAGCGGAGATCCGTTCGGGATCTCTGCTGATTTATTATGGAGACACTCAATGCGCCGCGTATCCGCTGCTTTTCTCGCCGTTCTGATTCTATTTAGCAGCGCGCTCCCTTGCTTTGCTCAGGAGCCAAAAGAGAAGACAGAACCGAAAACAGAGCCGAAAAAGAAACTCATCATCGGGACCAAAGTTGCTCCTCCTTTTTCATTTAAAGAAAAGGGAGAGTGGAAGGGGATCTCCATCGAGCTTTGGGAGATTCTCGCCTCGGAACTCAAAATCGACTATGAGTGGAAAGAGGCCGAATCGACCAATGATCTTGTGGATAAGGTCTCGACTGGGGAATTCGATGTCGGCATCGCCGCCATCACGATGAAGCCAGATCGTGCTAAGAAAGTCGACTTCTCTAACTCGGTTTTTAAATCGGGCGTTGTCATTGCCGCACGCCGTGAGAGCTCAAGCATCGGCGGTATGTTTGGCCAGATCTTCTCTGTCGAAGTTCTCGAACTCGTCGGCTCCATTGCCCTGATGCTCCTCATTGTCGGCGGCTTAGCCTGGTTTTTTGAGCGCAAGAAGAACCCTGACGAATTCGGTGGGACGACAAGGCAGGGGCTCTGGGAGGGCTTCTGGTGGTCTGCTGTGACAATGACAACGGTCGGTTATGGAGATAAGTCTCCCAAGAGCATCGGCGGGCGATTGCTCGCGCTCTTCTGGATGTTCTTTAGCATCATCATGATTTCGATCTTTACCGCGACCATTGCCTCTAGTCTGACAACGCAGCGATTGCAGTCGGTTATCCGAGGGCCTGAAGACCTGGCCTTCTTTCGCGTCGGCGCCAAGACCAACGAAAGTCCCATCGCGATCCTCGCTGAGCGAGGAGTCCGAGCGTCGGAGTTCGATTCGATACCCGCAGGTTTGACGGCGCTTCATGACAATCAGATTGACGCCTTCGTTCACGACCTCCCTGTGCTTCAGTATGAAATCTTGAACGATCCTCTATGGCAGGGCTCGCTCATCATTGTTCCAAAGGACATTCAAGAAGAAGAATATGGGATCGCCTTTCATCCAGCAGACAAAACGAAGCGCAATAAACTCCGCGAAGATGTGAATGTCAAATTGCTTGAAATGAAGATCTCAGGGCGCTACGCCAAACTCATTCGGAAATATCTCGGGAATTGAATGGGCTTTGGGATCTATCGAAAGATTGATTGACATTCCCTGGAAAATCACTTCGGATACTCGCTAAAGAGTGCCGGAGCCCGTTTCCACGACCAAGACACTCGGACCTTTTCGGAGCAGTATTCATGAAGTCTAAAACCGGTGTTGTCCTCGTCGTAGGTCTTGCAGTGATTGCCCTCGGGGCCTTCTTTCTGCTCTTTGACGACGGGTCAAACAACGACGACGACCGGGGTCAGCCCGACATAAGAATCTTTAGCCCCATCGAAATCGAAGCTGCGAAAGCCGCGCAAGCGACCGCGCAAAAACTCGCGGCCGCAAAAACGAAGACTGTCAAGCTCTCCAAAGATCCTAAGAAGTCGATTGAGACAAACGGGAAGACAGAATTGAAAGACCCTGTTGGGTCCTCGACAAAGGCATTGAAGCCCGCTGGGAAGACCCATAAAGGCACAAATGCTCATGGGGGCAAGCGAAAGTACTCAAAGGAGTATCAAAGGAAGCGTGAGAACAGGGCTAAGAAATACAGTTACTATTTAAAGTCCAAGAAGCTGACCATCAAGGGGCGCGTTATAGATGAGCAACGCTCCCCTGTGGCAAAGGCTTCTCTCGCTTTCAAAGGCAGCGACAAGTTCCCTGTTGATTCAAGCGCGCTGACAGCCACTACAGACAGTGACGGGCGCTTCACTGTGAGCGGGACGATGAAGCGCTTCCTGCTCGTTGTGACGGCTCCTGCGGGCTTGGAAGATAAAGAGATCCTGGTGCCGTGGGTGGAAGGAAGCGAAATCGATCTTGGCGAGATTGTTTTAAGAGCCTCGACCCTATTGACCGGCCGGGTACTGGACTCTTCGGAGAAGGGCATCCAGGGAGCCAGGGTCCTCCTCATGACCGCCGTGGAATACGATAAATTTGTCCGGAATCAAAACGTCGCCTACGCCGAAGAAACAGGAGCGCCAACGGTCGAACAAGTCTCTGGTGAGGACGGTCAATTCCAGGTCAAGGCTCCTCCCGGAGACTATTTGCTACTTAGTACAGCAAAAGGCTACCGAGAATCGGCCCCACTCTCGGTGGGTAAAGGAGCGGGGGCGACGAACGACCTCGCTTTGAAACTGAGACCTGGACTAACTCTAACTGTCCTCGTGAAGAACAATAAGGACGAGCCTATGGAGAACGCGACTGTTCGCCTGGCGCGTTATGGTCAGATTTATAATGCTAATTGGAAGAATAAATGGCTAGCCGAATTGAAATGCAATAGCAGTGGTCAGGTTGTCTTCCCCGCTCTTGAGAATCGTCGCTATCAGATTATGGCGTTCGCTGAGGGCTATGCTCCCAAAGCGCTGAACTCCGATTTTCAATTCGATAAGAACGCTCAAAGCGTGTCATTGACCGTTCAGACTTCGAGTCGCGTTATTGGGAAATTGATGTCAAAGGAATCCCCTGAGGGCATGCGGGGGACCGCGTTGCTATACGCCGAAGGCAGCGACGGACGAATTGATACAAGGCGCATATTCTCTCACGTCCCGGTCCCCACAGATGGAAATATGAACCTCGGCGATTTGAGCCATGGACGCTATGTCCTCGCGCTCTTCGCGCAGGGTCACTTCCCGCTGTCAATGAATCTCAATATTAAGAATGAGGGTAAAGAGACAGACCTTGGCGAGATTGAAATGAAGGTCCTGAAAAACCTTGAAGTCATTGTTTTTAATGGGACAGGGCAGGCTGCTCAGGGACTCTCTGTGAGTCAATCGCCGAATGAATACACGCAATTAGTTGAATTGAAAACAGACGCTGGTAAGGCTGTGACGGATAGCTCCGGACGCTTTTTAGCCATCAATGTACCTTCAGGGGCGACGACCTTTACGGTCTTAGATAGCAATAAGAAGGTGATGGGCTTTCATAAGGCGACCATCGCGGACGCGGACGATAACACCGTGACCATCACCTTGCCGGAGACATACGGAAACATTAATATCCGGACGAATCAACCAGAAGGACAGAGCCAAGCGGCGCTTCGCTTAGAATTAGTCCTTGTCGGCGGGCACGTGACCGCTATTCCTGGGGTCGTCAATGCCGAGGGGCTCTTTGAATTGAAGGACGTGCCACCGGGGCAATACAATATATTGCTTTACCTTCCGGGGCAGCCCGAGGGGAGCCCGGCGGGTCAAGTGAGCGTCACAGCCGGAAAGAATCCGGAGAAGAGCATCACTGTTCCCGCAGGCGGATAGCGTGTTGCCAAGACTATAAAATCAAGCTTGGCAACACTCCGAGCGTCTACTCAACGCTGACGTCGAGGACCGTCATGGCGTGATCCATGAGGTCCTTCATGATCTCAGGATCAAACGGTGAGCGCATTCCTGCGCCTTTGAAGAGTTCGAGGACCCCCTTGGTGCCACCGAGACGGCAGAGCTCGAGGTAGGTCTCCATTCCCTTGTCGTGGTCCTTCGCATCGATGAGTGAGAGCTGCATGGCTCCAAGCTCGGCGATGGCATAGTCGATGTAGTAGAAGGGATACTTGAAGATGTGAAGCTGGGCATACCACCGCGCGGCTTTGAATTCCTCGGCTCCGGACCAATCCAGTCCTTGGATATACTCGTCGTAGAGGCTGTTCCACTTGGCGTCCCGCTCGTCGGGGCTGGCCTCGGGGTTTTCATAGACGAAGTGCTGGAATTCGTCGACCACACAGACGTAGCAAATCAGAGAGATCGCGTCTCGCCAGCGGTAGCGACAGAACTTTTGAAGATCGTCGGGCTTGAAGAACTCACTGAGGAAGCGTTGAGATAAGAACTCCATACCCATGGAGTGAACTTCGCAGGCATCCGAGCTTGGCCAGCGCAAGTCGACGAGGTTGATAGCTTGGCTCTCCCAACCTTGGAAGGCATGACCCATCTCGTGCATAAGGGTGGACACGTCGTCTTGGTCACCGACGGAGTTGCAGAAGATCGCGACCCGTTGTTCGTCGGGGAAGCTCGTGCAATAGGCGCCCGCGGCTTTCCCTTTTCTGTTTTCGAGGTCGATGAGCTTCTCTTCCCGCATGCGCTCAAAGTGCGCGGCGAGCTTTGGTGAGAGCTGCTGGAAGACCCGTCCGGCCTTCTCTAGTTGCTCGGAAATCGGTTTGGCGACGCCTGAGCCTAAGTTGAGGAGTGGGTCGTAGGCGAGGTCCCAGGGCTTGAGAGTGTCAACCCCAAGGGCTTCCGCTTGCTTCTTCATGAGGGCTTTGTAAACCGGCGTAATGTATTTTTTAACTCCAGCGCGGAAAGCCACAACGTCTTCGGGGCCGTAGTCGATCCGTGACATGCCTTTGTAGCCGAGCGAGATGAAGTTGTCATCGCCGAGGCGGGTGGCCATTTCGTGACGATTCTTCACGAGCTTGTCGTAGATGTCGGCGAGGGCTGTTCTGTTCTCAACGAACCAGCCACGGTAGGCGCGGAAGGCCGCTTCCCGGCGTTCGGGAACTTCAGAGCCCGTCATGCCTTTGGCTTGGGCTAAGGTGACGGTTTCCCCGAGCACTTCAACTTCGCCGTGAGCGCGGAGCTTGTCATAGCCCTTGCTGATGTCTCCCTCTTTGATGCGGAGGTCCGTGTTGACCGGGGACATTGGGTCCTGGGCAATGTCGAGGACCTTAATGAGCTGGGCGCCGAACTTGTCGCTGATGGCGTCGCTGTGTTTGCTGCCGAGGAGGGCTTTGGTTAATTCCGAGTTGCCGTTGTCGACGACGGGGAGGAAATCTTCGCGGAAGATGCGCTCTTGATCTTCGGCGGCTTCATCGTTCATGTCTTTGGTGAGACGGTAGCTGCGGCGTTGTCCTTCGCCGATCACGTAAGCCTTCAGGTCATTCCATTGCTCAATGAGGCTGAGCCATAGCTCGGAGGTTGGAGACGCCTCGGCGTCTTTGACCATGCTTGTCAGCTTGTCGAATTCCTGACTGAGAAACTCGGCGGTCAGCGTGGCTGGCCGATCAGAATAATGATGAAAAGTGACGGGCATATTTGGAAACCTCTTTTCCTCGGGCGCGGGCCTTTAATTTGAAGCGCAGAATTCTATCAAACAAAGCCGTTGTTGTTGCTGAATTCTCATTGTTTAGAAGCATAGGATTAACGCCGAGCGAGTAAAAAAGAGTCATAGCTCCCGAAGCATTCAATTGATTTGAAGGGTGTTCTATAAAAATACCGGGTTAAATAGCGTAGGTCTTTCATTATGAGTGATCGGTCGTGGCGAGGATCTTTGCGAGAAAGCGGGCGACGGGCCAGGTCGCCGCTTAAAAAGTGATTATTAGGGAGCGACACTAAGACCGCGCAGCGCTTGGCAAAGAGAGCTTTTAAGTCGCTTAGTAGCTTGTCTCTGTTCACGGTCGTGCACTGAAGAACGTTCAATAGAAGGATTCCCTGAACGGGTTTCAATTTTAATTGGGATAGGGCCCCAAGATCGGCGGCGATGAATTGATGCTTTGGATCATTGAAGACACTCCGAGCCTCTGCTGTAGCCGTTTCGGAGGCATCGATTCCAATAAATTGTAGGTTCTTCAAGCCCATACGTTCAAAGAGTTGAAGCTCTCGTCCATCGTTGGAGCCGAGGCCCAACACCGTGTCGCCGTCTTTGAGTCCCATGCTACGCATGGCATAGAGCAGGTCGTCGACGATCTCAGGTTCTTCAAGGCGGTTGAAGCGACGATACTCCGAGTCGGGGCCGTACTTCTCATCGCAGCGCTGGATCAGGTCCTCGCTCTTGGGAGCTTCGAGGTGGGTGACCGCGACCTCTTCTTTGATCGCGCCGAACAAGAGCAAGGGGTTTTGCCCTGCGACCCGAGGCAATATGGTTGGGACCTTGAGGCGGAAGCCAAAGAGCCGCAGCAGCTCGAAGTGCTGACGAAGGGGGCGATAGATTTCAGACCCTGCGCCAACGTCGATAGGCTCTCCAGGCCAGGGTTTAGGAGAGTATTGGTCGAGGATGTCGTCGGGGTTTCTCGCGATGTATTGAAAGAGACCTCCTTGCCTAAGGATGTGAGCTGCGCGGTGGCAGAGCTTGCGGAAGTCGACCATATCGAGGACGTTGGTGAACCCTGAAAAGAGCACTCGACTTTGTTTTTGAAGGGCCTCGAAGTCGGAGAAGGGCGCCTCAAAGGAGAGCGTCTCTAGGTTTTCAGGGATTGGGTCGTTGGGGTGTTGCAGCAAGATGAAGGGAGCCTGATCGGGGCTTGTCTCTTTGAGAAGAGCCCCGACGGTCTTTGCGAGCCAGTTGTTCATGCTTTGAGTTCTGTTTAGTGAGCGTAGGCGATTTCAGAGCCCGCTAAATGGGTCGAGGAACGGCGATGACGGCGTCGGCTTCGAGCAGGGCCTTCCTCTTGTTTTGGTCTGGCCATGCGGGCGCTTGAGCCTCGCTTGCGGCGGCGGCTGTCCTTAGAGTCTTTAGGCTGGCGAATCTTTTCAGAGGACGAGCGACCCTTGCGTTTGCTTGTCTTGAGATCGCGAGGCTTCGACTCTTTGGCGCGGACGTCTTTCGCCATGGAATTTTTCGACTTTGGCTTCGAGTCTTTCGAGCGTCGCTCTTTGGCTCGCAGATCTTTGCTCTTGCTCTCTTTGGTCTTGCGAAGCTCCCGGGAGCGAAGCTCTAGAGAGGTTGAAGAAGCGGCGCGTTCGGCTTTGATCTTGCGGCTGCGACGCTGCTCCGTGGACTCCTTGCTCTTCTTCCGACTTGAAGATTTAGGATCGGCGACGGCTTCGACTCGGGTCGACTTTGACTTACGTAGACGGGTTGAGGCCTTCTTTCGAGATCGCGACTTACTTGACTTGCTCGGGGTTTCGTCATCGCTCTCGGCAAGGTTCGCGGCGACCTGAGCGAGGATCTCAGCGTTGTCAATGCGGCGGGAGTTTGAAGAACGGCGCTTGCTCTTACTCTTGCTGATCTTATCGTCCGACTTAGCCTTCTTAGCGGCGACTTCTTCGAGGATCTCGCTATTGTCGACTCTGCGTGAGTTCG
>JARGOJ010000002.1:10748-22179 GCA_029210225.1 Planctomycetota bacterium | reverse complement strand
AGCGGCGCTTGCTCTTACTCTTACTGATTTTGTCGTCGGATTTGGCTTTCTTGGCGGCGACTTCTTCGAGGATCTCGCTATTGTCGACTCTGCGGGAGTTTGAGCGGCGCTTGCTCTTACTCTTGCTGATCTTATCGTCCGACTTGGCCTTCTTAGCGGCGACTTCTTCGAGGATCTCGCTATTGTCGACTCTCCGGGAGTTCGAGCGGCGCTTGCTCTTACTCTTACTGATTTTGTCGTCGGATTTGGCTTTCTTGGCTGCGACTTCGGCGAGGACCTCAGAGTTGTCCACTCGTCGGGAGTTTGAGCGGCGCTTGCTCTTACTCTTGCTGACTTTTTCCTCAGAGCTTGTCTTCTTAGGAGCGACTTCTTCGAGGATTGTAGTGTTGTTGACTTTTCGAGTGGCAGATTTCGTCTTGTTCTTCGCGGGTTTCTCTGCGGGGGGGGCTTTCTCGGCGACTTCAGCGAGGAGTTCGCTGTTATCGATGCGCCGGGAGTTCATCTTGATCTTCTTCTCTTTACGGGCCTTTTTAATGCGAGCGCTGTGGCGGTCTCGTTCGTCGGCTTTTCTCCGGAGTCGTTGAGATTGCTTGACTGGGGAGCGGAGGGCGCGTTCAATGCGTTCGAGTGTGCCTTCGTTGGAGTATTCTTTTGAGAATTGAATTCCAAGGCCAATCTGCTCCTTATCAATGCGCTCAATGCGTACAATATGGCCTCCGACTTTGAAAGCATCATACTGAGGAGGGAGGAAGAGCTTGAAGTGGAGGAGGTCGTCTTCGGAGACTTCGGGAGTGTTCTTGAAGAATAGGAGCTTGCGAGCCTTGCAGGGGAAGCGCAGGTAGATGCCGCCGGTGGAGACGTTCACAACAGGGAGACGGCTGACGAATTTCTTGCCGTTCTTTTTAGTGATCTCGACGCGACCGCCAAATAAGTAAACCCGGGTCGCTTCCCGGCGCTCTTCGCCTCCGTAACGATCGGAGTCCTGCTTATCTTTGGCTTTTCCCATAGCAGCTCATTCCTTCCAGAATATTCATCGTCCCTACATGAATATGCGTCAACTATCGTTCCGTAATGAAACCATCGCAAGTGAAATTCTAATTTATTTAGCCACAAACCCTTGTCTAAAAAGGGAATTGTGACATAAAACTCACATAACCGACTTCTGAGACGAAACTTGTGTTTTTTCCCAGATCTGGATAAAGCTCATTCTTCACTTGAGGGAAATCGCCTCTTTCAGAGCATTGGATAAGAACATGGCCGACGAGCATCCCACGACCGATGAGGAAGCACCCAAAGCCAATCCTCTGGCAAGTCATCCAGGGAAAAAATCAAAATTAATGGCCAGGGTCCTCCCTGTTCTCATCCTCTTCAGCCTTTGCCTTCTCCTTTGCGCCAGACAGAGCGCCGCACCGGCCCCGGTCTCTGCGGCAGCTTACCGCGCTCACAAGCAGCTGGAAAGCCTCATCGGCGACGACGAACCCCACCCCAGCGGATCGCGAAAGCAAGCGCGGGTCGGCGACGAACTCATCGCCAAGTTGAAAGAGCTTGGATACTCCGTCGAAACCCAAAGGGCGACCCGCCTCAATCGTCGCAAGAAACAAGTGAAGCTTCGGAATATATTTGCGCGGTTGAAAGGCAACGGCGACTTGGGCGCGCTGATGTTGGCATCTCACTATGACTCCGTGAGCCGAGGCCCAGGGGCCGGAGACGCTGGGGCCTCCGTCGCCTCCATCCTGGAAATCGCCCGGATCATGCAGCAGCGACCCACTCCCAATCATGACATCGTCTTTTTACTGACTGATGGAGAAGAAATTGGATTGCTCGGCGCCAAGCTCTTCTGTGAAGAACACCCCTGGGCCAAAGAAATTAAGGCTGTCATCAATCTTGAAGCTCGAGGAAACTCTGGGCAAAGCCTCATGTTTGAGAGCAGTGAGCAGAATAAAACTCTCATTGAAAACTACGCTAGAGGTATCTCCCGCCCCGCCACAGGCTCGCTCTTTTACACCGTTTATAAGCAATTACCCAACGACACCGACCTCACTGTTTTTAAAGCGCACGGCATGATTGGCTATGGCTTTGCATTTATCGGCGACGCGCAAAACTACCACAGCCCAAACGACACAGTCGCGAATCTCAGCCTCTCAAGCCTCCAGCACCAAGGACAAAACGCCCTCGATTTACTTGACGCCCTTGACCAAAATACGGGACCGCTTACAGCGGACGAAGACGCTGTGTTCTTCGATATCCTCGGACTGGCGACGATCTGGTGGCCAGAATCTCTCACTCCCTTTCTCGCCCTGCTTTGTTTGCTGCCCCTCGGACTGGCTGGTCGGGCTCAATATCAATCTTCAGAGAGCCCTCTGAAAGCGTCTCTCTGGGCGCTGCTCTTCCTCATCCTGCTCTTTGTCATTCCCATTGCCCTCTCCCTGGCCCTCAAGTTTCCGAAGCTGCGAGCCAAGGCGATCGAAGTTTGGCCAGAAAATCCAGAGGGCACCCTCTGGATTCACAGGGGCTTGGTGATCCTTTGCTTTGCAGCGCTCGCCACCCTCTTGAGGAACAAACTCACTGATACCGGGTCTTTCTGGGCGGTCACCCTCTCTTGGACGGCAATGAGCCTGGTCCTGGCCTTCCTCGCTCCGGCGACCTCCTATCTCTTTCTCATCCCTGTCATGGCCCTTGGCATTGTTCTGGTTCCCATACTGGCTATGAAATGGAACTCACGGGGGCGCTTGATAGCCTTGCTCCCTATGTCTGGGGCCGCATTTTGCCTTTGGTTGCCTCTAGAGTGGCTGATGTACGATGCCCTCGGCCTCGCGGTGACAACCCTGGTGCCTTTTCGCGCCGCTGTCCTCGCGAGCCTGTTTCTGCCAGTCTTCTCTAGGGAATTGGTGGCGAAGACCGCTGAATAACGCAGGTTCATTCTCTGCCAAAACTCCACTTAGAAACAGTGTGAAACAGTTGCAACAGTTCAACAATGTGCTTCGTGACCTGTTCCAGAGCACAAAGTATGATATTCATTGCTCTAAACAAATGGTGGTGATTCTCAATGGTTTGTATCGTTGGTTTTTAGAGACCTGCAGAATATAGTCTCCATGCGGCGAAGCCGTAGGGGAGTGAGAGCGTAACGATTTCCCGGACAATGATCGCTAAGGCGAACATCTGCGCGTGTTCTTTCGGGGAATTGCCGGATAATAAGGAAAGCAAGTATTAAAAGCCGCAGCTCGTCGAATCACTGCCTTCTATTTAGGAGCAGAATAGGCCGGTCACCAGAGTCGATATCCAGCGGTCCTTGTTCGACCAATGAGTACAAATAGGTCCTCTTAGCAACTGGCTACATATTTGCGGAAGGCAGTCTTAGCCCGACCAAGTCATAAAATGAGAGCGACTCATGTTTCGCGATTATCTATACCCTCTATCCCTCGCCGGCCTTTCCCTTGTGGTTATTGCCCTCGAGTATTTCTTTCCTCACCGAAAGGAGCAAAGGCAGCGACGTAAAAATTTGGGTTCAGACATTCTTCACCTTGTTTTCAATGGGCATTTCCTGGGTGTCATCTTTTATGGCATCGCAAGCTACCGATTCCTCCCACCCATCGATGCCATGCTCTCAGACCTAGGCATCAAAGAAAACCTTTACCGAAACTTCTCCGCGACCTGGCCCCTCTGGCTTCAGGTTTTGGTGGCGCTGCTTTTCATTGATTTCTGTCAATGGTGCGTGCACAACGCGTTGCATCGCATTCCGTTTCTATGGCCAACCCACAAGTGTCATCACTCCGTCGAAGACGGTGAGATGGACTGGATCGTCTCCTTTCGTTTTCAATGGACAGAGGTCTTGGTCTATCGAGTTGTTCTCTACTTTCCCATCGCCTGGTTTGGCTTCGCCGGGGAGGCGATCCTGTTTCACGCGATCTTTGGCACGCTGATTGGCCATTTGAATCATTCGAACCTGAATATTACCTGGGGTCCGCTTCGTTACTTACTCAACAGTCCAAACATGCACCTCTGGCATCACAACTTTGACGGTGATAGCAAGTCGACAAAGAACTTTGGAATCATCTTCAGCAGCTGGGATTGGATCTTTGGGACGGCCTACATGCCAGGATTCCCACCGAAGAAAATTGGCTTCCCCGGAGTTCAAGACTTTCCGAAGAACTTCTTTGCGGCGGAGGCATGGCCCCTTGGTCAGTTCGGCTCGAAGCGAACTCGATTCGTCGCCTCGACCGCATTCGGGGTGGTGCTCCTGATCCTTGGTTGGCTCTTTCACTTTCCTCCAAGTTGAAGATTGAATCGGTGATCATGCAGGGTGTTGACCCGGTCTCCGGCGTGGGTTTTGACGGAATAGTCAATCCGTTTGTCGTTGTCCTTGCACAGCTTCCCAGGCAATCATGAGCTTTTTGCGTTCAGGCCCCCATCGGTAATTGTGAAAGGCGCCGTTCTTCTTAAGAACCCGATGGCACGGAATTAAATAGGCCAGAGAGTTCTTCCCGACGGCGTTTCCAATGGCGCGCCCAGCTTTTGGCATTCCCAGATAATCTCCAAGTTGGCCATAACTTACTAAAGACCCGGGCGGGAGCGCGAGCAAGGCCCTCCAAATCTTCAATTCGAATTGACTGCCTCGAACCAATAGCTTTAGGGGAGACCTTGATTTCGCTGATTTCTGGAGGTCTGCAGGAGCGCGGAAGATGTTCGCGAGAGTTTTCTGGGCCGCCTCGTTGTCTTCTTTTAGCTCCAATTCGGGCCATTGATTTTTAAGCCCGTTTAATTCATCTTTTTGTGATCCCAAGAATGTCAGGCGAGTCAAGCCTCGCTGGGACCAGGCGATAAAGCAGTCGCCGAATAGACTGGGGCCAGAGCCGTAGCTCAGATGCTCTCCAGGGCCCTTTTTGTATTCCCCAGGAGTCAATCCTTCCCACTGAATCATTAAATCGTAGAGTCGCCCAGGGCCCGATAAGCCGCTCTTGAAGCTTGCGGTCAGGACAGACTCTGAGGCTCTTAGGCACTCTTTGGCTTTCTCGACTGTGAGAAACTGCAAGAAGCTCTTTGGGCTGACCCCAACCCAGCGACGAAAGAGCCGTTGGAAGTGAAAAGGGCTCAAGTGAACCTGGGCCGCTGTCTCTTCTAAAGAAGGCTGGTCTTCGGCATGCTCTTCTATGAATTGGATGGCCCGAGCTATTTTTTGGTAGTCGTGGCTGCGCTCTTCAATCATGAGATTCATCATAAACGGGGTCCTCCTGTCAGTGTTAGAAAGGAGGACTATCCCGAAAAGAAAGAGGAGACGCGACCCGATTCTTGCTCATTCACAGCGAATCAATAGAGCCGAGCTTTAGCCTTTGCCTTTGGGCTGGGTTTCTTAGACGGCGCCGGGTTCTTTTCTTCCTGAAAGCGCTTGCGTACGGAGGCCACCAGGAGGCACTGATTGAGCTCCCAAAGCACGGCGTTTGCGTCGCTACGTTTGTTTTGCGAAAGCGCATCAAGCAAGCGCTTCAGTATCTCGCCAGCCTTCGCCTCTTGGTCTTTGTAGATGATGCTCTCTTTAATCAAATGCTGAGCAAAGTGGGCGATGTTGCCAAGGTTGATTTGGACATCCTCATCGTGGACTCGGTGGCTGATCGTGAACTTTTTACTGCCTGGTTTTTTGAGCCTTACGGTTCCTTTGCGACAGATGATGCCCCGCCCCTGAGCGAGCCAACAGATTTCCTCCACCTGAGCTTGGGGTTTCCTCGGATCTTCCGGGTAATAAGTCATGGTGACTTTCACCTTGAGGCAGTCCTTGAAGAGGCTTGTCCAGAGCTTAAGGTCCTCGACCTTAAGGAGCTGGACGCGGCGAGTGATGCGAGTGAGGATCGCTCCAGACATCGAATTCACCCTCACAAAAGACTCGCTCTCAAAGACTTGCTTTGGCTGAAGCGTGGTGGGAAACATGACCAACGGAGGGTCGTAGACCAACTGGGTCCTGCCATTGGGAATCAAACTGGCCATCAAGACCGGACGACCCCATTCATCGGTCTTGAACATCTCCCCAGATCCAGAGTTCGACTCAATAACAAAGCGGTTTTCGCGAGCGCGAAAAGTCTCTAAGTAAAAGCTGGGCGGAATCGTGACCGTCTCCGCTACCACTCGGCGAAAGCAAAGCGCGGATTTTTTCTGACGAGGCGGGAAATACTTCGCGGTTTCTTGGCTCAGATCTTGCCCATAAGCTGAGCAAGGGAGGCTTAGGAGAGCGAGGAAAAAAAACGCTCTTAGGAGCATAGAAGGGGACATGAGAGGCTCCGTTTCCGTCTTGAGAAGTCGTTCAACACTTGAAATCGCAAATGCTGATCCGAACTTTAATTCATCGTCAAAATTGGCGCTTCGATTGCTTAAGAAAATCGTAGACCTTTAACCTGGAGGAAATGGCTATGTTTGACAAGATTTTGCTAGCGACAGATGGTTCCGAGAATAGCTTTCAAGCTCTTCGAGAAGCATTTCAACTTGGCCTCCTGGGGGCTCCCGCGAAGGTCGAATTGATCAATGCCCTGAGCTTTGATCGTGTGAAGGCCTGGGGGCTTGGGGTGCTGCTCTCAGAGGAGCATAGGCAGATTCGAGAGAAGGCTTTAGAGAAGATTAAGCCTCAGGTTGAGTGGTTGACGAAGCACGAGGTGGAATCGAAAACCCGAATCATGGAAGCGACGCCAGAGCAGTGTATACCAAGGGTCGCGAGGCTAGAGGACTTCGATTTGATCGTTGTCGGGCGGCAGAGCAAAGGCTTCTTCAACCGTCTGACAATCGGACATGTCAGTCAGCGGATCCTTGAGCAGGCGGAAAAGCCAGTTCTTCTTGTTCCAGCGGAGGATCGTAAGGAAGGCTCGACGGTCTCCAAGACAATCCTTGTTCCCACTGACTTTTCAGATTGTTCAAGGCAAGGGTTCGAGACCGCCGCGAAAATGGCCAAAGACTATGGCTACAAGGTCCACCTTATCTATTGTCAGAGCTACTCGGAGTTCTTCGCCGACTTTGATGGCCTCGCCAACCACGATGCGTTGATGGTCTTCTGGAAGAATCACCGAGACGATGCTCTGGAGAAACTCGCAGCGCTGACTAAAGAATTGACGGATCAGGGCATCGAGGCCAGCTCTGCCTTCGTGGATGACAGTGTTTGGGCTGGGCTCGAAACGGTTGTCCAGGAGACTGGTGCCGCTCTGGTTGTCATCGCCTCCCACGGACGAGGGGGATGGCAAAAGTTCTGGCTTGGTAGCGTGACCGAGAGAGTCCTAAAGCATAGCTCGGTGCCGATCTTGGTTGTCAAAAAGCCCGAAGCCACAGCGCCTTAGGCCAATAAAAGAGCTGGGGAGACTCGGCCGCGAAAATTTCCCCGGTCGAATTTCCGGGCAAAAATCCCCGGGCGCCTTAGACTATTAGGTCTAACTTGAGTTCCTTTTCATTCGTGAAAGCTCATTGGTTCTAAACCATGGACCAGCGCCTCGAAATACTCGAACGCCGCATTCAAGCTTGCCCCGACGATGTCCAAGCGCTTCGGGAGTGGGGCGCCTTAGTGGACCGCCTCGACTGGAAACACCACGGCCGCTCCCCCTCAGAGTGGTTAGAGCAGCTCGGCGCGAGGGATTGGGAGACGCGTTTTGAGGCCGCCAAACGCCTGGAAGGCCTCGGTGGCCGCGCCCTAACCCCACTCATCGCCGGTCTCAAACACTCCGAAGCCACAGCTCGATATAACTGCGCAGACCTGCTCGGTCGTCTCGGTGAGCTCGGCCACTGCGCCATTCCCGCGCTTCAGTTGGCCCTGGGAGATTCCTCAGAGATGGTTCGGCGACGGGCCTCCGAGGCCCTCACTCAGCTTGGGCATCGCTCGGCGGTCCTCCTGCAAACGCTCTTCGACAACTGCAACAGCAACGATCATTACACCGCCAGTGAATCGGGAGAGCTGCTCGTTCAATTCCAGGCCGAGGCGATCCCCTTGCTCATCGAAACTCTCGATTACGGCCAGGGACGCCAACGTGTGGTTGCCGCCAAGCTGTTAACCCGGCTCGGGGCTCACGCCGAAAAGGCGGTCCCGGCTCTCATTCGATCCTTAAAGAATGGCGACTCAGAGCTTCAAAGGCAGTCCTTGAGCGCATTGAAAGTGCTAAAGAGCAAAGCCGCAGACGCCAAAGAAACCCTCCGCGCCATGTGGGACTCGGACGACGGCGAATTGAGAGGCTACCTCGCCGTCGCCCTCGGCTCCATCGCTGGCACCACGATGCTCGACGAGTTCTGCCGAGAACTCCGAGGAAACGATCCACTCCGTCGCATTGCCTCCCTTCGAGCCTTAGAGCTTCTTGAGGAAAAGGCAGCAGCAGCTATCCCAGATATCCTGAAAATGCGTCTCTCCAGCGATCGGGAAATCAGTATTGGCGCCTATCGAGCCCTCGGCCGCATTAAGACGGCGCGCTCTATTGAAATGCTCATAGAAGATATCCTCGACGATCGTCAACGCCTCAACGCCATGACCGCGCTGGCAGCGGCCACATCCGAAAGCACACAGGGAGTTGACACCCTGGTGCTTATTCTAGAAACCGGCCGAGTCATAGAAAAGCGTCACGCGATTCGTCTCCTCGGCGACCTCGGACATCAAGCAAAACCCGGCTTGGACTCATTGCGCGAGTTTTTTCAGTCGGAAACAGGCTCCCTGCGATTTGAGGCCGCTTCTGCTATTTCAGCGATCGAAAGTGACATCCGAAAAGCCCGATAACTCAGTGTTTGTGAACTTCTCCCAAGGTCTCTTGCCATCCAAGGCGGCCGAAGGGTGTCTTGAGCGCTGGTGGCCAACAATCGATGCCCAGGGTGAGTCCTCCTAAGAGATGAAGCTCAACGCCATCGAGCAGGCCGAGCTTCCAACCAACAATAAACGCATAGAACTGAAGCCCTGTTTTACTTGTGCTGGGGGCGAAGCCAATCATGCCGAGGTCGTCTTTGCCAATCGCCAGGGGCGACATGTCCGCGCTGACGGAGGCTTCCCGAAGGACCCAGGCTGCATAAGTGTTACTGTTCGGGCCGGGCCAGCCCCAATAGCGGTGACGCCGAGGGTAGGCCTCGGGATCTCTGAGAACCTTCACCAAGCGCAAGGCTTCCTCTCCTCGCCATTCATCCTGAACCACCATGACATTCCTCGACCCAATGGGGCGATCAGGCTTGAACATGTTTTTTCTCATATGCCCCCAATCCATTGTCTTTGTGGGTTTTAGCTGGCTAAAGAAGGGACCACGACGCCAGAGTTCACGGCGCTCCCAGGCTCTCTTGTCTGGGTCATAAATCGTGAACAAGTAGTGGCAGGAAATGTGTCGCAACGCCGGGGCGTTGAGCTTGGAATAACGCAGCTGAACAACCCATTCACCCGGATGGCTACGGCTTGAAGCGAAGTCCTGGTCGTGGTGGTGATGGTGATTCGTCGTTTCTTTGTCCGAGTGAATCTTCTCGAAAGCCGGAGCATTCAGCGACCCCAACCCGGCACATGAGGAAAGAAGCGGGCTTAGTAGGAGGATGAGGATCATAGAAGTTTTTGTCATGAGAGGCTCTGTGTGAAAGCTGTGTAAAAAGTATGGCATGTTATGGCATGGCATTCCGGGTCAGCGTAACAGTTCCATGGCTCCTAAGTGTCATGGTCCCCTGGGGCCTATCAAGAAAACTTCGAGGTGATTCGTGACAGCGTTCGTTCTTCAGCTTTTTGATGGTGTGGGAAAGGTCCGAATCTTGCCAATCCCAGGGGATGAGGCGACCTTGGGGCGGGGCGCGAGCTGTGACATTCAACTCGATAAACCGGGGCTCGAAGAGCTGCACTGCCGCTTCCTTTGCCAGGGCAACGGGGTGATGTTCAAGGACGAGAGCTCTGAACGAAGCGCGAAGATCAATGGGAAGAAGCCAAGGAGAGGAGAAGGGCGGCTGAAGCCTGGGGATGAGCTGAGCCTTGGGGACTCGACCCTGATCTTGCAAACAAAGGAGAAGGCTGAAGCAGAGGCGAAGGCGCTCAAGAAACAGTCCGCCGAACGGAGCCGAAAGAAGAAGGCCGCCAAGGCTGATGGATCCCCAACAAAGAGAAGCGCCGTTAGAAAAGCTCCTAAGCGAGCGCCGGAGCCTGAGCCAGAGTCTGAGTCAGAGATCGATCAAGTGTCCTCCGAGGACCTCGATGAGTATGAAGAGTCGGATGATGAAGGGGAGTCGTACTCCGATCGATTGGCCTATCGTCGCCAACGTAAGATGCAGCAGTGGGCTCGGACAGCTGTGCCCATTGTCATTGTCTTAATCGTGGCTTGGTTCTTCCTGAAGAAAATGAAGAGCAACGACGTCGGCGAGGATAACCAGGTCGCGGACTCAAGTGATTCAAAGAAGAAGGGGTCCTCGGGGACGCCGGAGAATGGACCCGCGAAGAGTGGCGCGGCGACGGACGCTGACGTGGCTTGGGGGCGTTTGCAGAAGCTTGATACAAAGAGTTTAGTGACAGGGCTGGAGGGCTTTTCTCGGCGTTTTCCAGGGGACCGACGAGCGCCCGACGCTCGCTTCTATTCGAGTTTGCTTAAGCGGCAGGGAAGCGGAGGCTCGGGGCGGGTCTTGGCGAAGCTCTTGTCGGAGGCAAAGAAGGTAGAGTTCGCTGGAGATTGGGGGCGGTCCTACTCGCTGCTCGGATTAGCGGTGGTTGTGGATCCCAGGAGTAAAGCGGCTATTCAGGCGAAGCGCGAGCAGTTACGTATTGAACGCATGGCGGAAGAGGCCTTTCAAGATTTGTCAGCCCGGGCGAACTTAATGGCTCAGAATATGGGCCCGGTTCAATCATTGATCTTGGTGCTTGAGTCGCGAGATCTCTATCGGGGATTGAGCTTCGACGGCAAATTGGACGCCTTGGTCAAGCTCTTTGAAAATCAAATTGCCAGTCAGAGTGAGCGTCGAGGCCCGGGAGATGGTTATAGCGCGGAGGCCAGCACTCTGGAGCACGACGCGATTCAATTAGCGCTTCGTCTCGATTTCAAACCGGCGCGAGAGAAGCTCGACCAAATCCTCGAATTGAATCTCCGAGAGAAAGAGCGCTTTAAGGTTCATTGGTTAAGACAACAAGTTCTCGCGCTTCGCGATCTTGTTCAGGCGATGATCAAGATGGGGTCTATGTCTTTCAAAGATCGCCCAGAGTTGACATTGCCTGGGAATATTAAAGCCCGATTGAAAGACGCAGACGACACTCATTTAATTCTCTCCGCCGAGAAAGGCCGAGGGGAATTGCGTTGGCCGTGGAATAAATTGACGCCGTTTCAGATTCAGGAGCTGTTTCACAAGGTCACCCCTACGGACTTGCGTCTCTGTGAAGCCAAGTCTTTCCATGCCTTCAAGACGGGGCTTAGTGACACCGGATTTGAGATTCTCATTCCTTTTGCCAAGAAGAAGCGTTATCGAAGTGAGGTCTTTTCATTTTATT
>JARGOJ010000002.1:7506-10712 GCA_029210225.1 Planctomycetota bacterium | reverse complement strand
ACAGGCAGTGATTTACCCGCTGGGGGCTATGTCATTTTTGAGCGTCGCTTTGTCGATCCGGGGGCGAGAGACCAGCTTATCGCTGATCGTGCGGCCGCAAAGGAAGCGGCGGCGTCGGTGGTTGCGGCCTCGGGGGAGGAGAAGAAAAGAGAGAAGCTCTTGGCCTTATTGAAAAAGGTCTTGGCTTTAATGGATCAGGGTTTTTACACCAATGGCAAGCAAGCTCTGGCGAAACTCGCTGATTTACATGGCGATGTCGAAGGAGTGGGGGATGTGGCGCGGAAGCGTTTGGAGAGCCCTATGCTGCGTCGTCGTGATATTAAATTGTCGCGCAAAAAGGGTCGGAATGGGCCCTCTAAAAATCGCCTTGATATTTACTTTATGGGGGATGGCTTCTTGCTCCCCGATCAGAAGCAGCGTCACTTTGATCGCAATGCTGATGCTGCACAAGGGATCGTCTCTCTGCAAGATTTCTTCAAGGAATACGACAAGTTCATTAATTATTGGGCGGTCAATTTAGAGAGCAATGAAGAAGGAGTTGAGAAGGAAGGGAAAAGTAAGGATACGGCTTTGGGAACGGCGATTGTTGATGGTCGTTATATGGTCCGAGATCGGGCGCGCATCTTCTCAATTCTCGATAAATGGTTTCCTGGAGAGCACGACCGTCAGGCTGTTGTTATTGGCAATGATTACGCCAACATTGCGACGGGGGGCGGGGGCACGGCGGCGGTTTGCAAAACAATGCTTCAGGCGACGCCCCACGAGCTGGGTCACGCCTATGGCGGACTGGGAGATGAATACAATAAGGAGCCGGGAGGAGGCGCGCCGAATCCTTATACGGGACCTTTTAAGATTATTGCTCCGAATGTGATCGCTGGGAATGACAAAGCGGAGTTATTGAAAAATGCGCCGTGGAAGGGCTGGCTTGATTCTGTCGGCACGAACAATTGGTCGGGGAAAGCAATCGATGTCTTTGAGGGCGCGAACAGACAGGTGAAGGGCTATTGGCGTCCTCAGCGGGTCTGTTGCATGAAAGACTCGGGGTCGCCGTTCTGTGTGGTTTGTATGGAGGTTATGGTTCGCCGGCTCTTCGAATATGTCAAACCGATCGATCAAGTGTGGCCGAAGGAGACGGAGTTGACTGCGGAGAAGAAGGCTGTGACTTTTCGAGTCTTGGTTTTGAAGCCGAAGACTCACGATGTCATGGTGCATTGGCGGCTGAAGACTTTGGCTAGGGACAGCAAGTCGTCGGACTCTGGGAGCCAGGAGAGAGAGGGGCCTGTGAAGAACGTCAGCGGGCGCCTCCAGGTCATCGACGGCTACTTTGTCCACTACATTAAGATTCGTCCTGAAGAGCTTGCTCCGGGGCGCTATGAGATCTCGGCTCAGGCATGGGACCCGACTCCCTGGGTCCGTGAAGAATTCCGCAAAGAATTAACCGCTTGGCAACGATGGACCTTGGTGGTCCCAGAGTCCATCGGCAAGGCTGGGGCGAAGTAGATCGTGTCAAATGATGTCGTGGCTGGTTGACCGATCTGGCAAAAAGGTCGGGTTTGGGATGCCGTGATTTTTACGACGCTCCGAAAAATGGGGCCTTCGAACTTTTCTGGAGCCTTGGGCTGATTTTTGCGTAGTCGAACAATCCATGAACCCGGTTTGTTGGCTTTCACCAGGAAAGAGATGTATGAATGGCTTCAGTCGATTCATTGCTGTAGCAGGACTTATGGTCCTCGCTTCAAGCGCGTCCGCCGAGGACCTTGAGAACCCGGCGCGACGTTGTGAAAAGTCCTTGTCGCAATTGAGCCTCAGGCTGAACAGCTCAGTGAAGTTGTTAACCCGAGAATACAAAGCCTATCTGAAAGTGTCCGAGAAAACCGGCCACTCCGCACGCTTTGACAAAGAGCTTGCGAAGCAGTCTGGACTTTTGTTTAAGGGGCTTCGAGAGAGTATTGCGGTTCTCTCAATCACAGAGAAGCATTGGCCAAAGACGGAGCGTCAGTTGGTCGCGCTCGATCGTCAACTGGCTAGTAAGAGTCGGGAGCTGCAGCGCGACCGGGAGAATGACGAAAAGAAACTCCATGAGAGCTTCGCCCACCTTTCTTCCCTCAGCATCCAATTAAAGAAAGGAAAAGGAAAAGGGACGAGCAAAATCCGGCTGAGAGAGGCGTATAAAGGAGCTTACCAACGTTGGTTGTTGGTGAAGGGGTGCTACAAGGCATCGAAAGAGCTGGCTGAGAATCATGGCTTGATCTTGCAAGGCCTGCGGGACTTACGCGGCCTCATGCCTCGGATAAAGCGTCTTATCGCCGCTGCAAAAAAGAGCTGTGATCAGGAATCGCGCTATATTAGCGAGTCATTAACAATCCACATGGATCAATTGAGATTGAAGAAGCTTGATCGCGGGGGTAAGAAACCGACGGCGAAGAAGCTCTCTAAAAAACAAGATGTCAAAAACTTAGTTTACGACGCCTTTTGCTCGGTCCAAAAGAGCTTGAGCCCCTCTCTAGTAAAGGCTGAGCTGTCATTTAAGTGCTTGGCGCGACTGCTCTCTTATAAGCGCTTATTGAATGATAAATGCGCCCTCGTTGAATTGAAGCGAGATATCGCCAGCCTCCATACGAGCTTGAGCCCGGTCAATTCAGCTTCGAAGACTCTGCTCTCCAAATCATCTCGCTAAACATCCTCATGCATTGTGATTGTCAGGGGATATCAAAAGTATCTGCCGCGCTAGCTCTTCGTTGTTTAGGTATTGCTCGAAGACCTCGCGGGTTTGGAATTCGCCGAGCCATTCACGGGTCCATAGGAGCAGGTCGTCGAGGTATTTCTCGTCGTCGATGTCCGCATTGAAATCAGTCGCGACGCTGTGGATAAGGCGGCTTTGCTCGCCCGCGCTCGCTCCATTAAGGGGCCTTAATCGTGTCAGAAAGCAGAGACCTCGAAGGTAATGATCGGTCTTTGGGTCGCGCTTGAACTTCGAGAAGGAGTCTTGGTCGAAGCGCCAGGGACGACCGCGTTCTTCGTGGATGGCTGTTTTGCTAAAGTGTCCGTCTCGGTAGCGAGCGGTCCGGTATCGCTCGCTGTCGTAGCGGCCTTGCTCTCCCACGAACCAAGCGATGTTCTCCTGACGGGTTAAGAAGCTCTCGGCGATATCGTTGATGTTCTTTTTGACCTCGACAACGCCGCGGACTTCGACAGATTGCTCTGGG
>JARGOJ010000002.1:0-7489 GCA_029210225.1 Planctomycetota bacterium | reverse complement strand
CAAAGCTTGCGAATGACAATGTCTCTGGCGAAGAGTTCAAAGTCTTGGCCTGACTTCCCTGAGTGCCTACCTCGTTGGTGTTGCAGCGTTTTCAGTGTGTTCAGCTCCTGAGTCAAGCCAATTTGCTCTTCAAAGGATTCGAGGGCGCCTTTATCTTTTTGGAGAATGGAATACTCGGGGGTGACAGCAATGAGTCCGGCCTCTTCGACTTTTAACTGGCGTTGCTCGGCCTTGAAGTTCTCCAGCTTTGTTGAGAGGGCCGGGAGGGGGTCGTTTATGAGGGCTTGGCTCAGGCCAGAAATCGCTCGGTCGTTGCAGTGTGCTTGATAGGCGATTTCGTCGAGGCGAGCTTTGTTCGCGCATTCTTCGTAGAGGGCTTCGGAGGCGTCCACGGCTTTCTGGAGCCGGCTTAGCGCTTCATGATGGGCCAGACGGATATCTCGGACGCAGCGCTTTTGAACGAAGACCTCGTCGAATTGGAGGCGCCGTTGAATCTCTGAGCGGAGCCACTCGGCAAAGGCTGGGGGCGCTCCATGACGGAGGTCGAAGCTTGGGTTATTCAATACCGCTTGCAAAAATTGCAGCCCTGATTCCGCCATAGATGCACTTGATTCCTGACTGTTCATGTTGGGGACTATTGATCCTTGTTCTTCTGCGCGTCGATGGCGCGGATCTTTTCAATAATGCGGGTTGTGCTGCATAGGCCTGGGATATCCGGGACGATGACCAGCTCGGCTTGAGTGTTGGAGACCCCAACGATGTTCTCGATGTTGGCGAAGCCCTCGTGCTTGAAGACCTTGTGAACCATGAACTGTCGCACAACGGATTCCAGGTCGTCCAAAGAGTGGAGCATGAAGGCCGAGTCGACGAAGGCGAAGCTATTGATGAGGGCGAGGCGCTCCAGTTCGGGGATGACCGGTCTCGTTTCCCCTTTGGCGAGGCGCACCATCTTATCGGAGTCGACGCCGACGATAAGCCGGTCGCAGAGAGTCTTGCAGCGTTGCAAGTAATGGATGTGGCCGAAGTGAACCAGGTCAAAGCAGCCGCTTGTTAAACCCACAATCATAAATAGGAACACCTTTCTTGGATCGGGTTTGTGTTTATCTCGGGGAGTGTTCTTTGAGAATCATTGACCAAGCATTGCACGAAAATGGTCGGGAGCTGGCTAGAGAACAGCATAGAAGTCGTATTGATTGTAAGAATTGTATTCACAGGATAGCTTGCCATGAAAATTGTACCTTTGGCGAAGGGGTCACGACTCCTTTTCTGCTCACTTTTTCTCGTTCTCTCCCTTGGTTGTTCCCGAGGCGGGGGTTCCAGTTCCGGGGCAACTCCCGCTCCGAACCTTTTTGTTGGGGACTTTGAGGTGGAGTCGGTGGAGGCTCAAGACGGGGGGCTGGTAACCCTTGCATTCACTCATCCTGTGGACACGCGCTTCGCTGAGGATATGTCACAATTTGAGATCGATGGCCTACCTATCTTGGGGTCACGGCGAGGAAGTGATTCCCGTATCGTCATCCTTGAGACGGACTATCAAGTCCCTGAGGGATATGAAGTCACGATTCTTCAGATGGAGAACGCCCGGGGAGAAGACCTGACGGGGCCGAGGACCTTTGCCTTTCAAGGAAAAGGCGACGCGATCGTCGAGCAGTTCTTACCTGGGGACAACTTGTCAACGCTCTCCTCCCGAGGCTGGCAAGCGGTCGACGATCCCCAGGCCACTGTGAGCGCTCCGTCGGACTGGTCGGCCGCTGGGGGCGTTGTTTCGCAGCAGTCAAACATCTACGGTGGCAGCGGCGATAGCATTCCTGTGGTTGAGCGCTATGGCACTTATTTCCTATGGGGAGGCAAGACGGTCGAGAACGGCTGGGTTGAAGCCACCCTGAACAATGATGATGACGACGCCATGGGCTTGATCCTTCGCTATCAAGACGCCGACAACTACCTCCGCTTTGAGTGGGAAAAACAGCGCCGCCGTCGCCGCCTGGTTGAGGTTATGAATGGCCAATCAACAGAGCTGGCCTTTGACAACGAGCCCTTTGTTGAGGGTCAGGACTATCAAGTTCGCTTTGTCGCCTGGAACAACCGGGTCGGGGTCTTCATCAATCAAAAGTTGATACTTGGGGCTCGCCTGACTTCGACCGCTGCGGCTGGGCGTGTGGGTTTGTTTTGTTGGGGTTCCAACGCCTTCACTGCTAAGAACCTTCGCATTCAAGAGCCGAGCCAGGCGCTCCAGCAACCGAACGCTCCGTTTCCTCAGCGCCCTGACGCGCCGCTTGCGACTCATGCAGTCGGGTCTTCAGGACTCACTCATAACAGCGCGCAACTCTGGGTCCGGGCCAGTGAAGATGCCATGGTGTCTTTCCAGCTTTCGAATGAGCCACGTTTCCTTCAGCCCATCACTTTTCCTCCTATGAATGTCACTCAGGCCACCGATTTTACAGTGATCCGAGAGCTGGATCAGCTGCTTCCTCAGACTCGTTACTACTACCGGGCCATGCTCGCGAGCCCTGGAGATCCAAGCCGTCAGAACAGCTCGGAGCTTGGCAGCTTCATGACCTTCGCCGAGCCACAAAATCCCCAGGATGTTGTCTTTGGCTTCGCAGCGGATTTTCACGGGGCCGTGCCCTCCAGGTTTCCGATCTTGGATAACTTGGTGGCTCGTCAGCCCGACTTCGTTATGACCATCGGCGACTTCCCATACACCGATTCGTCCCCATCAGCGAGGACCCTCGACGGCTATCGCTCGAAGCATCGCCGCATTCGCTCCTACGAGCCGATCAAGAACTTGTTTGTCAATGTCCCTATCTTCGCGGTTTGGGACGATCATGAGGTGCGCAATAACTGGGATGGCGGCACCGATCAGAACAGAGTCCAGCTAGGTATGAAGGTCTGGAAGGAATACTTCCCTTATCGCAAAACTCCCGGCTCTGGAGAGGGGATTTATCGCAGCTTTAAGGTTGGATCGAGCGTTGAGATCTTCATGCTCGACACTCGCAGCTTCCGTCCTCGGAACAGCGTGACGGATAACGCCTCGAAGAGCATGCTCGGGGCGACTCAGAAGCAGTGGTTCTTCAATGCGCTGAAGGCTTCGACCGCCCGTTACAAATTCGTGGTTAGCAGCGTTCCTCTGCGTTATGGCTCGACGGCGACAGATCACTGGAAGGGCTATACAACGGAGCGAACGGAGATCTTCAACTTCATCAATGCCAATAACATCAGTCGTGTGACTTTCCTCGCTGGAGATCAACATTGGGCTGCGGTCCACAAGCATCCGGAGGGGGTTTTAGAAGTTCAGACCGGACCTATTTCAGTGGGATTGCGCACGCCGCCGTCTTCGACACCTGCGGAGATCGTTTATCGCCGGGCTATTCACTCTTATGGTCTGGTTCGCGTCGACGCGACGGCGGGTCTTTGCTTCATCGAATTGTTCGACGCCTCAGATCGCCTGCTTCACTCTGAGCTTGTCCCCTGACTTTATAGAACCGGCTTTTGGAACAGCTCTCCAAGGACGCTGGTGGCGTAGCAGCCTTTGGGCAAGGAGAAGCAAAGCTCAAGGGTACCTGGAGCCTCTCCCTCTTTAAGTTGATAGCTTTGGAGGGGGATCCGCAAGGCGCGACGCATTCCATTGAGCTTCAGGTCTGAGTTCTCTAAGTCGCTCATGGACAGCCCAGCGTCCTCTAAGACCCCATTCTCAATCTCCCAGTCTGCGCTGTTTTCTTTGGGGCGCAGGAGCTTCGCACCGAACATTGGTCCGGAGGGGTGAAGCTCGAAGCTCTGAAAGCGGGGTCTTTCCTTTTCCAGATCCTCCACTTCAAAGGCTGCGCCGTTCTTATCGAGGAGGGCGATGCTCCCGGGGTGGATGGGCTTTGAGCCTTCAAGGCAGATGCTTAGGTAGCGGTTAAACAAGTACGATTGAAAGGCGTTCCCATAAAAGAACCGGAGCGCCTGGGGGATCGCACGAACAGCGCGCTCGGTGTCTCCAGGGACTTTGACGAGGGAGCGGAGCGCGGAACTCTCGGCCTTTTGATGTTTAGGCCAGAGCTTTACGGCTTCTTCAAGGTCACCGTTTTCGAAGGCGAGGCGGGCGGCACTTAGCTCATCCTTCTGTTCATGAACCTGAGATTCTGGGCGTGGTCCGAGGAGCTCGGAGAGGAAAGCGGGGATTTGTCCGGTGATAAGATGACGTCCAAGAATATGGCTGTTGAAGTGATCGCCAAAGCGCTGGAGACCAAAGTAGTTGGGGATGCCTCTCTCTTTCAAGGCGGCCAGGATGGCCTCGGCGCGTTCAAGGTCGCCGTCAGCGCAGTCTCTCAAGCGAAGTTGGAATTGGTTGCCTTTCAGGTGGCCAACCCGGAGCTTGTTCTTATGGCGCTTGACGGAGAGGATCTGGATCTTCGGGCTTGAGGCTTCGAGAAGCTCTTCAGGCGAGCCTTTGTGGACAATTGAGAGGTATTGACGAGTGATACCTGCGGCGTCTTTGAGCCCCGCATAGCCAAAGTCACGCTCTCGCTTTCCCAAAGCCCGAGACAGCTTGCGAATCGCTCCTCGCGTACTGATTCCTTGCTTCTCGATCCATAGGTAGCAATGCTCGCCCTCATCGCTGGGCTCGTAAAGGGCTTCTTCTTCAACGGTGAAGTCCCCCAGTTCCTGGCGGCTTTCGCCGGATATTCCAGGGAGGGATTGCAACTGGCTAAAGTAGAGGATCTTGAGCTCATCAGGGAGGGATGGAAGACATTTGTTCATAGAAGAGGTATAACCGTGCCCTTTAATATGGATTTGATTGTCGCTTCATCACGACAAAATTGTCGCAAATAATGAGTAGTAAAGCACTCATCTTGCCTCTGGGTCCCGAAAATCGATTTGGCCTGATTCTTGCTTTGGTTTTTGGGCCGGGGTAAACCCAGGGGAAAAGTGCGGGAGTCGCTGGTCGATTTCTCGATACAGCACAGAGACCACGAAGCGTTTAGGGAGACAACGATGCTGACCAAGAAAATTCAATGCCTCGGAATCATAGCTGCAAGTCTACTTGGCTTTCTCGCTCCCTCCCAGCTTGAGGCGGCGACCAAGGTTGTTGTCGCGCCGCTTCGCAGTCAATCGAACTTTACTCCTCCCCAAAACACAACGCTGAGCAATCCTAGCTGGCGCGTCTTGACCCTGACCACGAAGTCTCAGGGTGTGACGGTGACTCTCGACGCTGCGAAAATCACTCCTATCACTGTGGAGATGCTTAATAACAGTGGGTCTTATGCCTGTGTTGTGCGAAAGAAACAAGACAAGATCTTGTTTAGAAACCTCTTCACCGAAGCGCGGACCATCGAGCAAGGCGGGGCGATTCGCATGGGCAAGTTCTACGACGCCCGCTATATCATTGTCCCAGAGATCACCGCATACAAGTGCCGGGTCTCTCCTCTCTTCGGCTCAGGCAACAACGCTCACCGAGTCTTGGACTTGGCATTGACCGTGGAATTCACGGTGGTCGATACAAAAAATGGCCGCGTCGTCTTTCGTCAGAGTTTTAAGGGTGTTGGTCAGCCAAAGCAGAGCTGTCAAACTCAAAATCTCTCCGCGTCAGACCTTGTTTGGACGCCGGTAAAGAAGTCGCTCTGCAAGGACTTCGTGAAGAAGTTTTTGAAGGCGACGCTGAAGCCCTTGCCAGAACCTAAGAAAGACACGACTGGGCCGAGCATCAGTATCTTGTCTCCAGCGAAGGGCAGCTACTGTCGAAGTGATCGCCTTAGAGTCGCGGTCGCCTGCCCGGATAAAGACCTCAGTTACATCACAATCAACGGCCAAGCCGCGAAGCGCTATCCAAACGCGAAGAAGGTGCCTGTCTATATTGCGACCTTAGAGTGCTTGGACGGCCCGGTGAAGATTCGCGTGACGGCCCAGGACAAGTCGGGCAATAAGACAATCAAGACAAGCCAAATCATCTGCGATACCAAAGCGCCTCTCGTTCACGTCGTGTCTCCCGATCCGAATGTCGCGGTAAACACAGCTTCGGTGACCATTGTGGCCGTGTGTTTGGACAAGGACGTGGCGTCCCTGACCATCGCCGGCAAAGAGTGCAACCGCGGCGCGAAGAATCGCTTTTCTCACACGATCCAACTCAAGCAGGGTTTTCACCGCATTGACGTGAAGGCCAAAGATCACGCGGGCAACGAACGTTTGCAAATTGCATCCTTCTCCGTCGACTGCCAGAAGCCAACCCTGACTTTGATTTCCCCCAAAGATAAGGCGCAGGTCAAAACGAAGTCGGTTGAGGTCAAGGTTGAATGCCCCGATACCGACCTCCTATCCATCAAGGTCAATGGCCAGACGGCACGCTTCGTGCGCGGTCGCACTTATGCGGCGCCCTTCAATGCCCAGGAAGGCCTGAATAACGTTGTTGTTGTAGCCATTGATAAAGCCGGGAATAAGACACAGCTGTTCTCCAGTTTTACCGTCGACGCCAAGCCCCCCACCCTAAAGCTCCTCGCTCCAAAACGAAAAGCGAGATTAAATACAAATCCAATAAACGTCTGGGTTGAGTGCAAAGACAGCGACCTTGAAAGCATTACAATTAATGGTGTGAAGGCGAAGTCTCGTGGGAAGGGACGCTATTCGATAGCCCTGATCGCAAAGCAGGGAGTCAATAAGATTCACGCCGTCGCGAGGGATAAAGCGGGTCACGAAACAGCGCTTAAGGCTCGATTTACCTTCGATTCCAAGGCCCCTGAAATCAGCGCCAAGCTCACAGTGATTATTCAGGGCAAGGTCGACGATCCTCAGAGCAAGGTGACGATCAACGGTGTTCCTGTCAAAGTCGGAGCCGATGGTCACTATAAGCAAGAGGTCAAATTAGGAGCCGATCGAAAGGTTGTGATTGTTGCAACCGACCCATTTGGGAACGCGAAGCGCGTTGTGAAACAGTATTAATCAGTTTCTTTGCCAAATATGAAAAGTGTCTCGATACAATAGTTACGAAATTTAATGACATTGATTCCTGAGAGGATTACTAAAATGAAAGCCGCTTGGTCACTCAAGTCTCTATGGGCACTCGCGCTGCTCACGGTCCTATGGCCGTCTGCTCAAGCCGACGCCGCGGCCACCATCGCCGTGATGCCTTTCGATTATTCCGGTCGGGTTAAGACCAGCTCTAAAATTGTTCGCACAGGTCCCCGAGGAGGGACTTGGGTTATACGGACGAAGGAGAGCTATGTCGTTGAATTCGAGACGCACGCCTTCACCAATAAGCTCAATAACTACCTGGTCAAGGAGAACAAATTCTCAGTGGTTGAGCGCAAGAAACTCGACAAGCTGATTGAAGAGCAAAAGCTTGGGGCGGCCAAACTCACGGATGCGAACACGGCCGCAAAAATGGGCAAGCTGCTCGGCGCAGACTACTTTGTCCTCGCCGAGATTGCCGTCTATGAAGTCAATGTTGGCTATAAGTATTTTAAGACGATTGGACGCTATAAGCGCTCAGTTAAATTCGATGTCACAGTCC
>JARGOJ010000762.1 GCA_029210225.1 Planctomycetota bacterium | reverse complement strand
GCCCTTTGCTCTTTTTAAAGCACTCTTTTCAATGCGGGTCATGAATTGAATTCTCTCGCATTGGACTGGAAGATATTAAGGGATCTAGTGGCGACGGACCTGTGGCTACTTGGCTGACAAATCAACATTCGTCCAGAGCTAGTTTCCTTTGGAGAACGCATTGGTGTTCCTATCGGCGGGGACGTTTTCCCCAGTCTTTGGCGTGTCCATTCTCATTCTGAGGACCGTCGTCTGATCGGAGTAGAAACGCCGACCCTCTCCAGAAGACCAAGGTGTAATGAAAGTGGGCTTGACCGGTAAATTTATTGAAGTTATCGAGGCGATCTCCGACGCGAACCTTGAACTTATAGCCATCTTTGCTGCCCGTTCCTATAACCTCGTCAAGGTAGCCGGCAGCTGCGAGCGTTTTGAGGTCCGCATACTCACCGTTCTTGGCGTCAAAATAGGCGGCCTCGGCTTTATTGATTGCCCTCAGAGACCCGACGGCGGACGCCTCGTTCCCGTTTTGTCGCTTTCTGAGCAAAGTGGGAACGATCATCGCCGGCACCGAAGCAATGATGACGATCAGGACTAAGAGCCTGGTCAAAGTGAAATGTTTCTTCGTCTCTTTTTCCTCTTCCATCTTTTTTTCCTCTTTCAGCTTCCGCAATGACTGCACGTTCATTGAATCTTGGCATTTCTCCAAAAAACTTGTCATTAGACCCAGGAGAACTTTCCCATTTCCCGAAAACGGGACGCTGGGTGATGTTTACAGAGCTGAAGCTCAGCGCGATCGTTCTTCACCCCTGCTCTTCTTATCCTTATATATACTATGCTTATCTCAGAGCCTCAGATTTGTTAAGACTATGTAAATTAGAGGCCAACCTTGGCCTGGAATTTGCAAATTGGGCTGTTGACCCAAATTTTCGCTTCATGATTCTCTTATGAGTTGATTGTCACCATGAAGCGAAGGACCCTTGATGAAAAGACACCGGGATTTCAATGACCAGAAAATCTCTACTTCTCACTCTTCTCTCGGGAGCAGCGCTTTGTTGCCTCCCTCAGCCGAGCTTTGGACAAAGCCCGGAGCCCGAGGCTAAGACGAGCTGCAAGGCCGAAGACTGCTGTGATGTTGGCAAGACAGCCCTGGAGACTTTTCAGAAGACAATCAAAGCCCAGCGAGGATTAGCCCTCAGCAGTCACCCCGCCGCGATTGACCGTGATGACTTGGCTCGCGCCATTCCCAATCAACTCAACATCGGCTATCGCGATCTTCCTTCGCTCCAGCCCCTCCTGAAAAAGCACTCTCTGTCCGTCGTCGAGACCATGCCCAGCTTTAATATTGTCACTGTTCAAAGCACTAAAAAACAAGATCTGCGGGTTCTGGTCAAAAGTCTCAAGGCATCAAAAATCCTGCGCTTCGTTGAAGCGAATTATCTCATCAAATCAGCGACTCTCCCCAACGATCCTTTCCTGCCACGGCAAAAAGGCCTGACGAACAGCAGCATGGAAGCCGCATGGCAACTCTCTAAAGGAGACGGTGTCATCGTGGCTGTGCTGGATACTGGGGTCGACATCAATCACCCCGACCTCCAGGGGCGCTTGCTCCCCGGTTACGACTTCGTCAATAACTCTCCCATGATGCGTGATGACAACGGCCACGGCACCGCCATCGCCGGAATCATCGCCGCCCGAGCGGACAACGGACACGGCATCGCCGGCGTCGCCCCCAAAGCGCTGATCCTCCCGATTAAAGTCGCCGACCGCTCCGGAATCGCTAGCATCGCCACAGTGCTCAAAGGCATTCAAATGGCTGTGGGCCGGGGCGCCAAGATTATCAACCTGAGCATGGGGACGCGGTTACCATCGGTCGCCCTTAGAGGCGCGGTCAGCGCGGCCTATCTCTCTGGAGTGACTGTTATCTCGTCGGCGGGTAACGACGCAGGACACAAAGCAATGTATCCCGCAGCCTGGCCCGAGGTCCTCGGGGTCACAGTCACCTCCGACGAGGGACAACTAGGCTTTTCAGGAGTCCTTGCATCGTCGGTGAGCCTCGCCGCTCCTGGGGAAGAGATTCCGACAACCTTGCCCGGTGGAGTCTATGGATTCATCTCCGGAAGCTCCGCATCGGCAGCGATGGCCTCCGGTATCGCGGCGTTGGCCCTCAGCAAAGAGCCGAAGCTGACGCCCTTAACCCTCGGACTCGCCCTCGTTCATTCTCAAGATCCGATCGATTCTCTGGAGCCTTTCCGGGAGACCTATACTTTTGGCCGCATGAACGCTCTTAGAGCTGTGCAACGAGCGAAGTTTCAGCTGAGCGATGTGAAGATTGATGCGATCTCTGTCAGCCCCGCCCATCCGCTCCCAGGTCAGCGTTGTGTCGCCCGTGTCACCTTGGTAAACGCTGGCTATAGCTCGACCCAGAACTTCAAAGTGGTCCTCGACGCCAACGATTTCCTCGGTAAGAACTACAAGCTCAAAACAATCTCCCAGGACGCCATGGACATCGGCGAGCGCAAAGTGCTCGACATCGTCTTCAACGCTCCGCCCAAAGTTGGAGCCTTTTCCCTGACCGCAGAAATCGCTGGGAGCAACACCGTTGAAGGTCAAAAAACTCTGGCCCTCCCCGGGGAGTTCTTGAGCACAAACGATCGCCGCTCCCTTGGCTTTCCGGTTATTCAAAGCCCGCGATCGAACCTGCGAATCATCTCTCGAACAATGACCGACCCCGATCTCTCCAAAGGAACAGCCCGTTTTGAGGTTATCGTGGAAAACATCGGCAACACCCTCGTGGCCAGCGCCGAGATCTCCGCAACGATCGCAGGAAAAGCCCTGACCGCTCCGAGCCGGAGTAATCCCCTGTCCCCGGGACAGCGTCATCGCTTTGTTCTGAACTGGACCATACCCAAACCAGCACCCACCGGCATGAATCGCTTTCAAGCTCATTTGACCGCTGAGAATGGCGAGCAAGACCTTTCAGATAACCAGACGGCCTTCGACTTTGTTGTTGGTCGCTCCGATCAGTTAGAGAGCCTCTACCAACAAAGCAACAGCGTCGACGTCATCCACGACGCCCCAAGACTCATCTTAGCCTCTCACCCCTACGTCCCGGTTCAAGTCTTTGTGCCGTCCAAAGGCAGCATTGGGAACATCACTAAACTGGAAACCCGTGAGCTGCTCATAAAAGTGGCCGACAACAATAAGGGCACGGGCGCCCGGGTACTCTACAAGGATACTCGTGGGGCGTCCCCAAGCGTCAGTCCTACCGGACTCGTGATCGTCGATGAATTGGGTCAGGACATCGGGTCGACCGAGCTCTTCTCAGGTCAAGACGTGACTGACAACGGTCACCACAACGTCCTCCGCTTGCCTCGCGCAGAGTTTCAATTGACGAGCGCTGTGAAACAAGCGCGCTACGTCGACGTCAAGTTAAGCTGGGCCTACAAGAGAACCATTCTTTGGGTCTTCTCAATCACTAGAACAGGCAGCCACAGGAAGGTGCTCAAGGTTGAGTTTCTCCCTAGCGCCCTGCCTCAACTCCCCGGAGACAATCACTACTACGACGTTCACCATCACACCATCGCCGAATGGTTCTTTGACAACCCATTGAACATCGTCGCCCCCCGCAAAGCCTATGGTGGACCCCTTCAAATGGTGAAGGAAATGGCCCACGGAATGGGCGTCACACCGGGAATCGATCAAGTCTTCGGATTGATTATCACCACCGATCACAACGCGTTCTTCAACGAGACCGTCGCCGACCCCAGCGGTCCTAAACAGCGGCCTCCTTTTGGCCCCGCCTCAATCACGGCTCAACCAGGAACCACAGAGTTTGACGCCTACCGCAACATCTTTGGCCCCTCCGCAGGGGAAGAACTGGCTGTGAAGCAAAACGTGCCCATTCCTAGCGTCAACAACTTCGTCGATCAATTGACCGCGATTCTCCCAGGCATTCCTCTCGGCGCCCATATGCTGACCTATCTTGGGAATCATGTGGAAGGCCCATGGCATGGGGGTGGCTTCTTGGGAGGTCCAAATATCAATGTCAACCTGAAGCCGACCCTCAACGATTTAGCAAAGAATGACCAGGCAAAACAATCGAAAGCCTTCACCTATGCCGCTCACCCTTTTGGCGGCATGGGCTGGAACGAAGACAACTTCAACCAGACATTCGGATTGATTCCCTCAGCCAGAAATCGAGATCATATTCATGACGGCAGCCAGAAGTTCGTCCTAAAAGGTTTAGAGTTCTGGAATGGCGCCGGCCGGAGAAAGCTCAAGAGCAGCAAGATCGATTTTAAGAACCTCGATCCTTGGAGCGACGACGACTTTGCTCAAGGCAACAAAGGTTGGGACGGCGGAGTTCACAGTGGATTGATTCGTTGGCACTCTTTCCTCTCAAAAACTCTCGACTACTCCTTCGTCAGTGATCCTGAGACCGTCTTTATTCGCAAAATTTATGTGGCCGCTGGCTCCGATGCCCATGGTGACTTCAACTTCTCAACAGGGCGAACCGCGACTCCGTTGAGCCTAAAAGCGACTTATAGTGTGAGTGACAGTCATCTCTTTGATGCCCGGACCTATGTCTTCGGCGATGGAAAGCCTGGCGCAAATAACTACGATCGATATATGGCCGCCTATGGTGACGGCAACACAATTATGACCGACGGCCCGGTGCTTCAATTCTCTATGGACGCCAACACCAAATTCAATAGCACGGATTTAATCTGGCACGACTCGGTCAAGCTCTCCGAAGATAAAGAAGGC
>JARGOJ010000761.1:2728-4770 GCA_029210225.1 Planctomycetota bacterium | reverse complement strand
AGGTCTGCAATCAACTAAAAGACGACTTGTCGGCGGAGTCAGGAATAACTAAAGTCTGTGACGCACCGAGCCATCCCCTCGCTGAATTTAGTTTGGAACTAAGACACCGATTGTGGGTTAGGCCTAAGAAGGATTGGAACTATGGCTTTAGTAATGAAATTTGGTGGCACCTCTGTTGGGGACGGACCGCGCATAAAGAGCGTCGCGGATATTGTGCTATCGATTAAAGACTCCGGAGAAATGCCCGTTGTTGTCAGCTCGGCCCACTCCGGTATTACCAACATGCTCTTCGAAGCCGCCAACCGCGCCCTCAAAGGGGACAAACAAGCCGCAGAATCGGTTCGAGCGCGACAAAAAGAAATCATCGCGTCCCTCGATTTAGATGAGACCCTCGTCGACAAAGAGCTCAACAAACTCGAAGAGATGCTCCACGGAGTGCGAATGCTCGGAGAGCTCTCACCACGAAGCCTCGACACCGTGGTCAGCTTCGGAGAACGCATGTCGACAAAGGTCATCGCCGCTCACATTCGATCTCGCGGACGCCGCGCAGAAGCCTTCGCTGCCTACGATGTGGGCCTCACGACCACACGAAGATTCGGACAGGCAAGACCCCTCCCCGACGCGGCCGAAGACATCAATCAAAAGGTCGGAGAGATCCTGAAAAACGAGGTCATTCCTATCATCACGGGATACATAGGTAAGAGCGAAGACGGCTGCATCACAACTCTTGGACGCAACGGAAGCGACTACTCCGCCGCCATTTTCGGAGCCGCCATCGAGGCCCGTGAGATTCAAATTTGGACGGACGTTCCCGGCATTCTCACGACAGATCCACGAGTCGTCCCTTCGGCGCGGTTGATAAAAGCGTTAAGTTTCAGTGAAGCCAGTGAATTGGCGAACTACGGCGCCAAGGTCATCCATCCCTCAACCCTCACCCCAGCGGTTGAGAAGAGCATTCCTATTCGTGTGAAGAGCACTATGGAGCCCTCCGGGAACGGCTCGGTGATTATTCCTCAGAGTCAGCGCAGCGAAGAAATCGTCAAAGCGATCGCTCATAAAGACGGCATCACCTTGGTTCATATCCATGAGACTCGCATGCTCGGACGCCCCGGCTTTCTCTCGAAAATCGCCAAAGTTTTTCAGATTCACAAGATTGACGTCGACATGATCGCGACGAGTGAAGTGTCTGTATCCTTGACCGTGGAAGACACGAGTCACCTCGATCGGGCCGTGAAGCGCCTAGAGCGTTTCGCCAAAGTGACTGTTGTTCACGACCGTGCGATCGTTTGTGTTGTTGGTGAAGGTTTGGCGGAGACGCCTAGAACAATTGCGAGAGTCTTTGATGCGATGGCAAACATTGACGTTCCGATCGACCTGATTTCTCAGGGCGCGACCCGATTAAACCTCGGACTGGTTGTTCCGGCCAAGGATGTTAAAAACGTCGTCAACGCGCTCCACCAAGAACTCTTCCCAGAATAAATCGACCCATAAATTTTTGCTCTTAGGACTTTGTCATGCGATTTCTAAGCGGCGTCCAACCATCAGGTGAACTCCATCTGGGGAACTATTTTGGCGCCATCAAACAACACATCGCGCTCCAAGATGAAGGCGAGGCGTACTACTTCATCGCCAATTATCACGCCCTCACCACGCTGCGCGATGCCGACCGACTTCGAGATTTAACCACCGACGTCGCCATCACTTATCTCTCTCTCGGACTCGACCCCGAAAAAGCTGTGCTCTTTCGCCAGTCCGACGTCCCCGAAGTCTTGGAGCTTGCATGGGTCCTCTCAACGGTCACCGGAATGGGGCTCTTGGAACGCGCCACCTCCTACAAAGATAAGGTCGCAAAGGGCATCAAACCCAGCGTCGGTCTCTTCTCCTATCCAATACTCATGGCCGCCGATATACTCCTCTACAAGCCCGACTGCGTCCCAGTTGGGGCCGATCAGGTGCAACATATAGAGATGTGCAACGATATGGCCGGGCACTTCCATAGCTTCTACAAAGAGGTCTTTAAGCACTGCAAATCGAAGCTCAGT
>JARGOJ010000761.1:0-2718 GCA_029210225.1 Planctomycetota bacterium | reverse complement strand
AAAGTCCCCGGGCTCGATGGAGAGAAAATGAGCAAGTCATACGGCAATACCGTCCCTATCTTCCTTGAAGGTAAGAAGCTCAAGAAGCTACTCGGTAAGATCGTCACCGACTCGACCGACTACACCAAAGACCCTCTCAACTTTGAGACCTGCAACGTCTACGACCTCTATAAGCTCTTCGCCTCCGCAGAAGATTTAGAGACCATGCGCAAGAACTACACTGACAATCTAGAGTATGGTTATGGTCACGCGAAGCTCGCTCTCAAAGACAAAATGGACGAGGCCTTTGGTCCCGCCCGGGAGAAGCGAAAAGAGTTCTTAGCCCACCCCGAAAAAGTCGAAGCCATCCTTCAAGACGGCGCGGCTCGGGCGAGAAAAGTGGCCCAGCAAACTTTGAGAGAAGTTCGCCAAGCCTGTGGAATCCCGGTTTCTAAACTCTGAGGAGTCAAGCATGAACCTAGATTGGACGAAAGTTTGGACCTTCGTCAGTCTAGGTTCTTACGTCTTCGCCTTCCTCACCGTCCCTTCAATCCTCCTCCGCCGCCAAGGCCGCCCAATCTCCGCCGTCAGCTGGGTGCTCTTGCTCTTCGCCTTCCCCCTCGTCGGTTTGCTGTCCTGGTGGCTGCTCGGACGTCGGCACTTAGAGCGCCACAAAGCGCGCCGCGAGAAGAGCCAGCACCAGATCGCGGCCGACATCCAAGCGACAAAAGAGAACCTCGAAGATCCTCCTGAAGCCAGGGATTTCATCTCTATCTTCAAGGCCCTCCCAGAAGCTCTTCAATCCAGCGTCTTTCCCCCCACCTCCGGCAACAGAGTCAAGCTCCTCATCGATGCCGCTCAGGCGTACCCCGCTATGAAGCAGGCCATCCGAGACGCCCAAGAGTACATTCACTTCCTCTTTTACATCTGGCAGAACGACGCCGTCGGCCTGGAGTTCCGCGATCTCCTGGTCTACCGTGCCAAAGCCGGGGTCAAAGTGCGGGTCTTGGTCGACTCCCTCGGTAGCTCTCTCCTCGACGATGCTTTCCTCGCGCCGATGAGAGATGCGGGAGTCTGTATTTCCTATGTCCCCGCCGGGATTCTTCAAAATCGTCCCACGCTCAACTTCCGCAATCACCGAAAAATCCTCATTGTCGATGGCATAGTCGCCTTTGGCGGAGGCTTGAACATCGGCATCGAATACACGATGCAGTGGCGAGATATTGGGCTCAAGATGGAAGGGCCCATCGTCGACCAATATCAAGAGGTCTTCGTCGACGACTGGTATTTCGCGACAGGTGAGAGCATCACAGATGAACGCTACTTTGGGCGCTGGCGAGACAGCAAGGGCCAAGCCTTAGAATCAGGGGAACACAACGCAAACTGCGGAGTCATCGCGAGCGGTCCCCATCTCCGCGCCAAGATTTTGAGGGATGCCTTCTTCACAGCGATCACAAGCGCGAAACGCCGCGTGTGGTTAATAACTCCTTACTTCATCCCCGATTACGCCATCATGGTCGCGCTTCAAACGGCGGTCTATCGCGGCGTCGATTGCCGCTTGTTAGTCCCAGGGTTAAGCGATGTTCCCTTCGTCCAGTTTGCCGCCCGCTCCTACTACGAAACGCTCCTCGAAGCCGGGCTGAAGATCTATGAGTATCAGGCGGCGACCCTTCACGCCAAAGCCCTCTTGTTCGATGACGACCTCAGCATTATTGGTAGCGCGAACATTGATATTCGTAGCTTTCGCCTGAATTTCGAGGTCTCGACATTGATCTCTAGCAAGCAGTTCAACAAACAGCTTGGCGATCATTTCCTCAAGGATTGTGAGGATTCAAAAGAGATCAGCCTGGAGCAGATCGGGCAGAACAGCTCATTTCGTCGATTGCTCGAAGCGATCGCCCACCTGCTCAGTCCTTTGCTCTGAAAAAAGACATTCACCGCGTCCTTATTGCCCTTTATAGACAGAAGAAAGCGGTGAATTCAGATGTCTTTTCGGCAGGCGAAAAGAGCTTAACCCTCGAAGTTTTTGACGTTGATCGCCATGAGGAATTCCCCGTTTGTCGGGAAAGGCTTGAGGCGTTTCTTCAGCTCTTCCATAGCCTCGATAGAGTTCATGTCGTTGAGGACCTTGCGGAGAACCCAAATGCGCTTGAGCTCTTCTTCCTGCATAAGAAGTTCTTCCTTACGCGTTCCTGAGCGAGTGATATCAAGGGCAGGCCAGATTCGGCGGTCCGCGCAACGGCGATCGAGGTGGATCTCCATGTTACCGGTTCCCTTGAACTCTTCGAAGATCACCTCATCCATGCGAGATCCCGTGTCGATCAATGCGGTCGCAATGATTGTCAGGCTTCCACCATCTTCAATGTTCCGAGCCGCGCCAAAGAAGCGCTTTGGTCCTTTCAGCGCGTTGGCGTCGATACCACCAGAGAGGATCTTTCCAGAGTGAGGAGTCTCGGTGTTGAAAGCGCGTCCGAGACGAGTGATCGAGTCGAGCAGAATGACGACGTCTTCGCCGAATTCCGCCATGCGACGAGCCTTCTCAATAACAATGTTTGCGATTTGAACGTGACGGGATGGGGGCTCGTCAAAGGTTGAACTGATGACTTCCCCTTGGACGGTGCGCTGCATGTCCGTCACTTCTTCCGGACGCTCGTCGATGAGAAGGACAATCAGCTTCACTTGCGGGTTATTGCGAGTGATTGCGTTAGCCAACTTCTGGAGAAGAACAGTTTTACCGGT
>JARGOJ010000760.1 GCA_029210225.1 Planctomycetota bacterium | reverse complement strand
GAGTCACCGTGACGAATCTGATCCCATAATCCAATCAACCCCAAGAGACCAAGGTTGGCGAAGAGAAGCGGTGCAAAGACAGGGGCTCCAAAAACAATCCGATCCCAGAATTCCCCGGAGGGAGCTGCGAAATTAGCGTGTATATGGAGACCCGCTCCGATGATGCCTACTAAGACCTCTCCAATCATAACAATTACACAGATCCAGAGGTACGTTTTCGTAGAATCCCTCAGCGCGAGTAAGAGAAAACTGATCGCCATGGCTGCTGCGCCAACGCTTACCCACTCGGCTTTGGCAAAGAAACCATTTTGAGCATGGTCACAAAGTGACAAGGCAAAATTCCCCACAAAACCACAGAGAGTCAAAAACAGCACCCAGCGAGCCCAGCTCGGAGAATCTTCCCATTCGAGCCGATTCAGGATCAACAGCAGGCCCACGCCGCTGTATGAGAGTGGCCCGGCAAAGGGCGCGGCGTAAACCAAGGACTTTAATGTTTGCTCCTGAAAGACGCTGTTCTCCAAGTGATAAATCATTCCAGCGATGCCAACAATGACAGAGAGGACCCCAATGACCAAGCCGGAATATTTGGCAAAGCCTTGCCTGTGCTGCCTTGCGATCAGAGCAGGAATCATGAAGAGCGGAACAATCAATGAAAAGACAAAGGGGATCCACTCGGCGCCGTGAGCGAAATCGTTAACCGAGTGGGCCAAGTAGATATCAATCGCAAGAAACGCTAGGTTGCTAAATGCGAAAAACTCCACGATTTGGTGCCGAATGGGCGCCCTGATAGGGGTCGCAGCTGAAGTCACTTATGCTTCCCCGCCCGACGAATCTCCGCCGCCATGTGCTCCATTTCAGTTAACATTTTTAACAACTCATAATTGCCATGCCACTGAACAAAGTCGGCTCCTCCCATAAAAGCCCCGTGCTTGGCGGTGCGCCCGTAGTAATGCCAATAATCGAAGTAAAGAAACTCAATCGGCTCATCGAATGGCTCCGGGGTTAAGAGCCCGTCTTTTCTCAAACCGTCAATGATCGCCTTTGCCTTTTCGACCTTCTCATTCGTCGAGACTAAGACCTCTTCCGCCTCCTTGTAAAAACGATCGATCGGCTTCGTCGTATGACATTTCTTACAAGTCTCCTTCATTTCGACTTGGGCTCTCTCGAAGCCAGGACGCTTCGTGGAATCCGCCGCGAAGAGGAACCAGGACAAACGTTCGGTGGTGTCATGAGTGACCTTGAGCCCCTCTAAACCACTCATGTGACAGGTCGCGCAGGTCGGCACAGACATATCCTTCGTGGTCAACTCTTTGGGGGCCTTCGACAGGTTCATAGAGCGCTTCTGAGAACGAAAAATCACGCCGTGCTTCGACTCATTGAAGATTTCGAGCTGAGAGTGATCCGGACCCATATGACACTGACCACAAGTCTCAGGCTGACGGGCCAACGCGACAGATGCGCCATGGCGAGAGTGACACTGAGTGCAGCGGCCGATCGATCCATCGGAGTTCGGCTTGCCAATATCATGACAGCTCGCGCAGCCTTTTTTGATGGCCGCGCCACCCTCTAACATGGCCAACTTGTTTGGCGGACGATTCACCGTGCCCTTATGATAGGTCTCGGCGAAGGCGATTTGCTCCGCCGTGAAATCTTTCGCGCCCGAGACAGCTCCCCAAGATGGAGCCGCGTGGCGACTTCTGAGGAATTGATCGACCTCTGTTTTATGGCACTCTGCGCAGTTATTCGAGGTCAGTGATTTCGCAATCATAAAGCCCTTATGATCAACCTTTTCTTGAGTCCCGACAGGCTTGTGACAGTCGAGACAAGAAACACCTTTCACTGCGTGTTGGCTCTGCTCATATTGGGCGACGACGGCCGAGGTCTCCCGCCTGTGACAAGTCGCGCACTTGCCGGTGGCTTTGACAAAGCTCCCATTGGGCTGATTCACGTCGAGCGTCGGACGCTGTTGATTCAACAAGAGAGCCCCAATAATGAGGGCGGTCCCCATAAAGATGGCGATAAAGACTGAAGAAAATTGAACCCGTTGTGACATCGAATCCCCGCGTCAAATTGGTGGTTCTATGAATGAATAATAATGTGCAAAATTGGCCTCAAAAACAGCGCGATTGACGCCGCTATCACTGAGGGGCAGAGAAATTAGCACAGTTCCCCCCAGGATAAAATGCTCAGTAAAAATTAGCGCTGGGAGGAATGCTTGTTTCAGAAGTGGAGTCAGGTCGCCTTGGCAGGAACAATTAATAGGGGATGTTCGCTACGGCCAATCAACGATTCAGCCACGCTGCCATAAAAGAGCTTCTGGAAGCCACTGCGCCCATGGGACGAGAGAACAATTAGCGACGCCTTGCTCTCCGCGGCCTGTTCGAGAATGCCTGTCGCGGTCGATTGATCCCCAACAACAAAGCGAGCCTTCTCCCCCGCCGCCGTCATCTCATCGACGAGTTTCTGCAAACGCTCCTTGGCGTCCGCCATCACCTTCTTATGAGCCGTTCCTAGAGGCACTGATAAGACTATGGTCGACTCCAGAGTCCCGGCGGGAACGTAATCGGCGAAAGGCACGCAATGAAAGAGAAGGAGTTCACTCCCTTGCGCCGCTGCGAATTTCCTCGCAGTCTTTAATGCTTCGAGTGAGGACTCTGAAAAATCGAGAGGCACGAGGATAGTATTGAGCTCGCCAACAGCCTTGGCCTGTTCTGGCACAATCAAGAGTGGCCTACGAAGTCTCTGCAGTGCGTCAATACTGACTCCAACGCCAAACAAGCGCTTGGCCATGCCATAATCATGGCGCCCCAGGACAAGCAAATCGATTGACTCGGTCTGACAGTATTCACCGACGGTTTCGAGAACCCCGCCCTCTTTGACAACCTGCTTGGAAACAGAGTGTCCAACAGCCGCCAATTTTTCCCCGAGCTGATCGAGTTGACCCTTAAGATTCTCTTGAATCAATGCCTTCTGCTCATCACCAACAGAGAATATTGTGCTCCAAGAGTCTAGATTGAAAACCGCTAATAAATGCACGGCTCCCGTCGACAAGAACCCAAGCTCGCCGGCCCGCAACGCAGCGCTTGTCGAAGCTTCTGTTCCGTCACTGGCAATGAGAATATTTGAATACATGGACCCGGTCCTTTCAAAACATCGATGGAGTTTTTTACACATTAACGGGTTAGCAAGTCTTGTTCCTCCTGGCCAAAAGTCATGAAAAACACCGATTTCCGATCACAATGGCAAGAAAGACGATTAAAAACACTATAACAAGTGCTTGGAGCAGTGTTTTTGATCAAGAAGCGCGAACTATCACGCGCCGCCGCGAGTTATTACCCGAAGGCTCGCCGTGCTTTTAGCTGAGACCCGCTAAAACAAAGCTCCGCTTAAGTGGCATGGTCATTGCTGAATTATCGAGAAACACTTCAAGAAAATTGTCGAGAAACACTTCAAGCAAAAGGATAGATCATGACTGTTAAGAAAGATTCACTGATTAAAGACCGCATGTCCGATAAGTTGATCACGCTCTCTAAAGATGACAAACTCGCGGATGCTCTGCTAATCACATGCTCTAAGGATGTCCGTCATATCCCTATTGTTGAAGATAATAAGCTTATTGGTCTCATCAGCGACCGTGATATCAAGCGCAACCTCCCAACTCGAAGCGACGAAGCCAGTGTTTGGGATGTTATGGAGCAGGTCAAGATTGAAGAAATCATGATCCGTCAAGTGCTCACGATTTCCAAAGAGTCCACACTTCGAGAGGCCGCCCTTGTCATGATGCGCGAGAAAGTCAATGCTCTTCCAGTAGTCGACGAAGACATGGTGCTACTTGGAATCATTACAACAGAAGATATTCTCTGGGATTTTATTGTCGACTGAAAGTCCTCAATCGCTTCGCCCGAGAAGCTCCCCCAGTTAATCAAATTGCTCAGCGCAGCCCTCTAAAGGTCCTGTTCTGAGCAATGCCTCGTTTAAACGAGAAATGGAGACCTAAGCTTCGCTCTTCACTTCTGCCTTGGAATGCACAGGAACAACTAAAACCGGATGCTCTGTTCGGCTAAGCAGCTCATCGGCGTTACTCCCCGACCAAAGCTTCTTCATTCCGCGACGCCCGTGAGTCGCCACAACAATCACGGCGTTAAAATGACCCTTGGCCGTTGACATCAGTCCCTCAACGATACTCTCGGGCATCACCTTCGACCGAACCGATAGCCCCTTCTCCAAAAGACCCGCGGCGATGTTGTCCAATTGATTCTGTAAATCGGCTTTGTAATTCAGAACCTCGGAAACATAGGAATCAAGCGCGTCGAAGTCAATCGAGATAATGTCATGAGGCGCAAGGCTATGAATGAGGTCAATGTCCGCTTGGCTTTCCCGTGCAAGGGCCTCCGTTAATTCGACTCCCTTCAGAGTCTCCTCTCCAAAGTCCACCGCCACAACAAAAGAGATCGGTTCTCCTTTGCGATGAAGCGATGCCCTCGGCACCACTAACATCGCGCAAGGGCCACGACTTGTCAGGCGTTGACTCACGCTGCCACAGCAGACACGCTCAACCCAGCCCGCACCGCTACGCCCTATAACGATCAAGTCGACCCCAACAGACCTCGCCAATTGTGCCAACCCTGGCGCTGGAGTATCTTGAATCAGGTGAACACCGGCGACCTCAAGTCCAAGTTCAGCGATCAAGCTCTTGGCCGGACCAATGATCTTGTCCCGAACAGTGGATTTCAATTCTTCTAAACGCTCACGGGAGAGACTAAACAATCCTCCA
>JARGOJ010000759.1 GCA_029210225.1 Planctomycetota bacterium | reverse complement strand
CCAGGAAGGACATAGCTCACACCCAGGTAAGTGAACATGACGAACCAGAAGCCGATCAGGCTCATAAGAGCAGCCACCGCGCCGCGACCCACACCGGTAATACGCATGTGGAGATAGACGGCGTAGACAACCCAGGTAATGAAGGCCCAAGTCTCTTTAGGGTCCCAATCCCAGTAACGTCCCCAAGATTGATTCGCCCAAACTCCGCCGAGGATAATTCCAACGGTTAAGAGCAAGAATCCAACTTGAATCGATCGGTATAGATAGTGATCCATATCAACCATAGATTGATCTTTAGCTATGAGAGCATCGTTCTTACCAAAGCGTTGAAGGATATATTTCACGCTATTTTCGCCAGGTTTGATCTCTTTGCCAATGTTTGCGCACCAGCGCCAGAGGTAAACAAAACCAACAGCGGCCGCCAACAAGCAGGCGCCATAACTGGCAATCATGCAGGAGACGTGGATATTCAACCAATAGCTTCGAAGCACAGGCACCAATGGATTGATCGCCTGCTTATCGTAGTAAATTGGGTGATAATCGCCGAGAAAGAGTCCGGCGAGGCAGACAACCGAAGCACCCAAGGCAAAGGCGCCGTTGCGCTTGTAAACAATCTCGAGTGTCCAAGCCATAACTGCGGCGAAGCCGGTCATGAACAAGAGCGTTTCGTATAGGCTCGCTACGGGAGAACGAGACACAAGGAAGCCGCGTCCTGTCAAAGCGCCGATGTGGAGCAAAGCCGCTCCTGTAAATGTGACGAAGCCCAGCAGACGAGCGTGCTTCACTTTGAAATAGCCAGCGACATAGCAGAGGATCGCGAGCAGGTAAATTAGCTGAGACAACTGGAAGGGCTTGTGGGTGTTCATTGAGTATTCAAGTTCGAGAAGCCCGTGGTAGGGGTAAACCTTGAAGTCGTAGGCGTTCATTTGCTTGACGAAGGTCTCAATGGAGGAGTTGAATTTCTCAGGATTCGGATCTCGCATGGCGGAGAGGAATTGAGCCTCTGTCGATTGGAGATCTTTGAAGAGGCTTGGATCGCTGTTAGAGATGCTTGTCCAAGGATCGTCGACCTTATCGGAGGTCGGCACAATCTTAATGCCGTCTGATAGGCGCTTCATCATAAGAGTCTTGTCATAGATATCGAAGCAGGCCTTTTCAAGGTCGTTCCGAGGCAAGCTCTTCTGTGCCTTGGACGCTCCCTTTCGGAAGATCCGTTGGATCTTGGTGTTTGTTTGGAAGTCTTGAATGGAGATATAAAAGCGATCTCCACCGCGGCGCTTCTGAGAGAACTCTCCGTGCTTTTTGAAGAGCTCAATAAGCTCCAGGTTGCGCACACATATGCAACGCCGAGTGAGCCACTGATCGCGGAATTCATAGGCCATTGACAAGGTCATATAGACCGGATCCAAGCCTTGAAAGCTCTTGCGATCGGTGATCTTGAAGACGAACTCCCGAGCGAAGCTGTCAACAGGCTTGCGACGCCCTCCCTCTTGAACAGCGAGCTTGCGAAAGCCCGTCAATTCTAACTTCGCGGAGAACTCTCGATCTTCCTTCCAGCTACGCCCTGAGCTTTGGGCGAGAGCAGGTTGGGAAGCCAAGGTTAGGAAAAGAGCAGATCCAAGCAATAGGATCGAACGAGGACATTTCATGAATCAAACCTCAATACTAGATAACGTCAATTTTCCGAACCGGAAGAAACAGTGGTGTCACTAACAGCCTCGGCTTTTTTAGCCTGGACTCGTGCTTTGGCCTTTGCGATATCCTCTTTGGAAAGAGGACCCTCAGCCGGAAGACCCGCGGCAACTCGGGCCATTCGTTTTTCGATTTTGATGAGCGATGGCTTCACGAAGAAGATCACCAGGACACCAAAGCAAAGAACGATACAGCCGGCGTAAAAGATCGGTGTTCCTGGATCGTTGGCAACCGAGAAGATCGATACCTTTGCCATTCCAGGGCGATCAATATAGCTGGACTGGAAGAATCGATACCCTTTGTAATCGAGGGTGTGATTCATATAGATATCATGCTCTGAACGCAGCTCTTTCCCATCATCTTTCTTATCAAAGAGGGTCACAGAGCTGCGGAACTCGCTGGGATTCGCGGTGCCCGGGTGGGTCTCAATTTCGAACTTGTCGAGAGAGAGTTTGAACGGCAGTTCAAAGTGCTGATTGTCGTATTTGAGAAGGACACGGTGCTCACCAACGGTGAAGGCTTTGGGCTTCTTAAAGATCACCCACCCCTCGTCGGTCTTCTTGCCATCACTCAGTTCCACGTAAACAGCGTCTGGGAAGTCTTCCCACTTTTCGTGCTCTTGCATGGTCACTGGACGAATCTTCTTGGAGACGTACGCCTTCTCGAAGGAGTCGACAATCGCGAGGTCAATTTTTTGCCCTTGCAACTCAACAGTCGTGGTTTCAAGGAGCTTGATTTCCGTTGGATAAATATCTTTGTCCGCGGGGTTAATTCGGGCCACAGCGAATTTGCCGTTCTCATATCTGACAAAACAAACGGCTCGCTGCCCGAGGGGACGGGGCTTGGTGTAGCTCACACCAATTTTAGGATTGGCCCGACTTAAGCGCTCCGAGGCGATCACGTTGAGCTCGGAGATCCAAGCGAAGGAGTAGTATTCGCCTTGCCCACCGCTGACTGTGAAGGAGACTGCAGGGTTGCCAAGAGTGCCCGCGTCGATGGGGTCGGATCGTTTGCTTGGTTCATTGTGGGGTTTCGACGTGGGACGGCTGGCAGACTTATCTCCGAGAGGTACTTCGAGCTTCTTGAAGATCTGCTTGAATTGGACTTGTTGTCCGGCCACAGTGATTGTTTTGCCGATGGCTTCGACGTCGCTGATCTCTTTGTATTCGCTTGGGTTTTCTTTGTTGAAAACTCGAATAGTGCCGGCGGGGACGGCCTTGCGTCCTTCTTTCAAGAGCTGAGAAAGTTCGGCCTGGTCCTTGGCGCGAACGTAGACAATGTTGAGCTCACCGAGGGGGAGAGGATTCGGAGGCAGCTTTTGGCCATCCACTTTAATGCTCTCCGCTTGTTGGTTGTAGAAGAGCCAAAACTCTTCTCCGTTGAAGCTCAGTTGAAGAGCAGGGTTGAGCGTATCGGCTTCGTCGAGGACCTGTTCTTTATCCCAGGCGTGGGGATAGTATTTTTTGAACTTCATTTGCAGTCGTTCGCCGAGGACAGGCTTCTCAAAGCTAGGGAGGTCCCGAATCACCGCGCCTGTGAGGAAGCAAAAGACAAACGTTGTGATCACGGGGGCCAGGCCGTCAGCGAAGAACCAAGCGGCGAGGTAGGTCAATCCTAAAAAGAAGAGCGAGATCACTATTCCCACCGTCACAATTTTGGGGGAGAAGCGCTCGAGTTTTTCGGAGGGACTTAGATAGTTAAGGAAGATCGGGTGTCCCTCTTTAACAGTGACATGTTCAATATCGGCGCGCTTGACGGGCTGTTTGCCGTCCTTCGACTCGATGACGATTTGGTCAGAGCCAATTTCTTCGATCACCTTGCCGCGAATCGAACGACCGTTTTTGAGGCCCACTGAGACCTCTTTGAAGGCCATATAGTTTTCGTTGCCACCTGGAGGGAGCATCGCGATCACGTCGAGTTGACGGTCCTTCTTCATGATTTCGGCGGAGGTTGCTGACTCGACAGGTTGTCCGGGCTGACGTTCATTAAGGAACATCTGTCCGTCCATTGCCACGGTCTTGGTGACAATGGCGCCGCTGAAAAGCAGGAGCAAACCGAGGTGTACAAAGAGGAACGGGAGCTGGGAAAGCCGCCAGGGGAATCCAATACCGCCTTCGGTCGTATAGATCGGCTTCGAGGACCGATTCAATGTACAGATGGACAGGTTAAGCATCAGGGTGCCGAGGATAAATGCAAACCAGCGGGCGCGATAGAAGACGACTTCGGCTTCTTCGACGGCGAAGGTTCCTAGGCAGCTGACAAAGCCCACGAAGGCCATGAGGCCCACCGCTAACCATACCGACGAGAAGAATTGCCAGATCGGTCCTGGTTTCGAGGGTTTTAACATCAGTCTCATGAGTTCTCTCCAATGACTCCTAAATTCCAAGAACCGAGTGAACAGACAGCCACCCTCGGTGTAGTAACCTTCAACGAACTTCTCCGTGGTACGTGGAAAGAAGCGAAGGTTTTAGGGACTTTCTCCCCTTGCTGCAAGTCGGAATTTTCGGAGCTTGACTGGCAACGCCAGTCAGTGCATACCTGTTGTGATATTTTTGCGGGCGAAAGCATATCATTCTCGTGTTCGCAATTCCGTTGTTTTCCAAATGAAACGTCCGAAAGGCAAAGTTATTCGAAGCGTCATGAACGAAGGAACAAGGCTTCTAGCATGAATCGATTTTTATCACCGGTCTTTGCCATTGCGCAGGTTACTTTCCGCGAGGTCTTCGCTAAGGCGATCACCTGGATTTTGGTCTTAGTTTCCTTACTGTTGCTGTTTATTTCATATTCTTTCAACTTTTTTGCCCTCGGAAACGAACTCGACTTTCTTAGAGAGGTCGGCCTAGCCGCCGTGCGACTTTGCAGCCTTGCGCTCATCATATTTCTCTGTTGCGGCGCCATCTCAGAAGAAGTTGATCGTCATCGTCTCCTCGCAATCATGAGCAAACCGATAGACCGGGCTCACTACATTTGGGGCAAATATCTGGGACTGCTCGGTGCGATCACAGTTCTATCTCTTTTGCTCGGCGCTTTTCTCAACGGACTGACCGTCTACGACCAGGGATCGTGGGAATGGGCCACCCTCATGGGTCTTATAG
>JARGOJ010000758.1:4543-4790 GCA_029210225.1 Planctomycetota bacterium | reverse complement strand
TGAAGAGGTTCTCAGATCCCCCGGATCCCCGTCATTGCTATTACTCTGCAGTTATCGTGATGCGGATGCGGAGGTGAGCACTTTCCTAAAGCGAGCCCTTACTTTGCCTTCGGAGCACATTGCGGTTGGAGGGCTTTCCCAAGCAGACATCGCGGAATTAGCTCGCTCTATTTTAGGGAAAGAGCTGAGTTCGACCCAAATAGAATCCCTCGCCAAAGAGACCGGCGGGAGCCCTTATTTCATTACA
>JARGOJ010000758.1:0-4523 GCA_029210225.1 Planctomycetota bacterium | reverse complement strand
TGCGTCCCTGGAACAATTGTCCGACCGTGAGCAATCGCTCCAATTAGACGACATGATTCGTGCTCGTGCGGGGGCCTTGCCCGATCATGCGCAGAGGATTCTCGAATTGGTCGCGGTCGCGGGACAACCCCTCGGACAAAGGCTTGTTCAGAGCACGTTCAAAGGTTCTTTAGACCCCAAAGACATCGGCATGTTGCGCTCACAGCATTTTATTCGAGTTCGACAGACTGAAGACTCCCTTGAGTGGACCTGCTATCACGACCGCATTCGGGAGAGTATTCTTTATGGCTTGGAGAAGGGGCGGCGGGAGAGGATCCATTTGGCCCTGGCGAATAACTATGATTCGTTGAGCCCCATAGACTATGGCTTGGTCGCTTTCCATTTAAGGGAAGCGGGGGAGATTTTACGCGCCGGTGAATACACATTGCAGGCTGCGGAACACGCGAATCAACTCTTGGCATTCGACCGGGCGGCCGAGCTCTTTCGCCTAGCCCTCGACAGCGGCTTGCTCAGCAAGAGCGTCATTCCCGGAACCTTGGCCAAGCTCGGAGATTCTCTGACAAACGCGGGTCGTGGAAAAGCGGCAGGGGATGCATACCTGAAGGCGGCGGAAGGGATAGAGGGAGAGGGCGAAACTTTAGACCTACGCCAAAAAGCCGCGCAGCAATTTGTGACGAGCGGCCACATCGATATCGGACTGCAGATCATCCGTGAGGTGCTCGCCGATGTTGGGCTTCAATTGCCGAAGTATGGAGCCTTGGAATTGGCTGCAATTCTAGCTAGAGACCTTAAGTTTCGCTTTCGAGGCACGAAATTTAAGCAACGGGATGAGAGTGAGATCCCTAAAGCAACACTCTTGAAAATTGACACCTGTTGGACGGTCTTTGTGGCTCTGAACACCGTCGACTTTATCGCTGCGGTCGACTTCTGTATGAGGATGCTCATCTTCGCGCTCGATGCTGGGGAACCTCGGCGAATCGCGAGAGCCATGGCGACGCAGGCTTACATCGATGCAAATCTTGGGCAGATGGCCCGGGCTAGACAGATTCGTCGCAGCCGAAAGCTGATCAAAGAAGCTACTGAATTAGCAGATGCGCTCAACGATCCCTATGTGACGGGCTATGTGAGTTCACTGACAGGAGTCTGCCAGTTTACTTTTGGAGAGTTCAAAGATGGTGAAGAGTCTAACTCTCGGGCCGTCGAACTTCTGCGAGACAAGTGTCAGGGAGTGCCTTGGGAGTTAGATACGGCCCATTGCTTCCATCTATGGAACCTTAGGTTTCAGGGGAAAATCGCGGAGTATTCAAAGCTCTTGCCGCCGCTTTTAGAAGAGGCCAAGAGTCGGGGAGATCTCTATGCGATCCTCGTCTTAGGTGTGACAAACTGGAACTTCTATCTTCTGTATGCCGACCGGGTTGATGATGCCGATGAGCAAGTCTCTTCGAATAGCTTGCTTTGTCGGAAAATGGTCTCTCGCTCGGCAGGGATGCATGTTTGGGCTGGGTTGATGACCCAGGCGGATCGTTTGCTCTATCGGGGCGAAGGAGAGAAAGCCTGGGACGTTATCGAGGCGGGGTGGAAGGAGCTGGTGGACTTGCAGGTCTTGGACATCCAGTTTTGCCGCACAGAGGCGTGGAGCGGTTATGGGAGAGCGGCGGTGGCGGCGGCCGCGGCGAATGTCGATGACCGGGCGACGCTGCTAAAGAAAGCTCACGAGGCAGTATCGGCTCTCAAGAGCGAAAAAGTCGTTCATGGCCTGCCCTGGGGAGACTTGATCCTCGCTGGAATCCATAGCGTCTCTGGGAAGAACGCCCTCGCAATCGAGCTGCTTGAGAAGCTTGAGAAGCGTTTTCTAGACTTGGATATGCTTCTCTATGCCAAAGTCTGCTTGCGTCAACGAGGTAGGCTCTTAGGGGCAGAGGGGCTGTCCTGTGTTGCGGCAGCGGATGTCTTTATGGTTGAGGAAAGTATTGTCAAGCCTGAGCAAATTGCCGATCTCTTCGCCCCTGGATTTGTCGCAGGCTGAGTGTGCTAGCTTTGCTGGACCTCTATCGAATCAGAATGATTGAGATACCACCACGGCGGCGAACTGTGGGACGGCGTGGTTTACGAACGACTTTTGTTGCCGCTGGCTTGGCTCTCTTTTGACCAAAGAGAGGACCGTGCCAAACCCATGGACCGCGAATGATCTTTGGAGGGTTCGCGAGCTTTTTGATGCTGCTCTTCTTCTTGCCCTTACGGCTTTTAATGGGTGTTCTGGCTGACAAGATGGCTTCCACAGCGCCGTGGTGACGCATGCGATGATGGTCGTAGTAGCCGTTCTCATCGAAGTAAGCGTTTTGGCTGAATTCAATGTCGGACACGAAATTGCCTACGAAGCTTACTTCAGAACTATCGGCCAAAACCCAGACGATGCGGTGGCCTTCATAAATCTTCAGGGCGGGGTGTCCGAGGCTCTCTAAAACAGTTTTTTTTGGGGTGCCGATACGAATGATGACCCCAGTTTCAAGCTCGATGAGTTTTGCAGCGCGAAAATCTTCGTGGCGGTCCTGCTCGAAGTTGGGTTTTTGGAGCCTCTCGTTCGTCCGATTGCGTTGGAGACGAAGGGAGGGCTGAACGCTCTGGCAACCAGCCGTGGCAAGCAAAGATAGGCCAAGGCTTAAGAGTAATCGCTTATGAATGGAGGGAGGTTGTGACTTCAATTTGAGCACCTTCCAAAAGAGCCCTTCGCGTCTCTTAATGATACCCCCGTGACGACAATTTCACAAGATTTCCTTTCCCCACTGCGAACTCTCTCCCGCAAGAAAAACGGGCTGCGGATTTCTCCCCGTTTTCTCTCCGAACTAAGAGTTTTTGCTGCTCCCTTGGTTTCTGTAGTCAAGTGTCTTACCCTGTTGCTCGTCTGAAATGCGTTAGTTTTGTTTGGAGGGTCCTCAATGTCTCAACGAAGTTTGTTTCCTTTCCTTGTGCTTGTTTTTGCCTTTGTGAGTGGCTGTCCCACTGTGAGTGCGCAGGAAGAGAAGAGCCCTAAGAAAGTTGAGAAAGAGGAGAAAGAGGAGTCTGCGGACGTCGAATCCCTCAAAAACGAGCTTGAACGGCTAAGGAAAAGGGTTGAGGGGCTAGAAAAGTCGAAAAAGGACGGGGACATAGACGCGAAGAAGGCTGACAAAGACCCTAAAGCCAATGACAAAGACCCCAAAGCAAACGACAAAGACCCTAAAGCGAACGAGAAAGACTCTAAGAAGGCAGCTGCAGCGAAGCAGGACCCGTTCAATAAGTATTCGGGCGAGCCCGGTAACACTGTTGAGACTGGTCCAGCTGAGACGACGCTTCAGTCCATTTTTCTCAAAAATGCGAAGAAGCTAAAAATTTATGGGCAAGCGAGAGTGCGAGGAGAGATTAAGGACAATAATACTGACATTGATAGTAGTCTCTCTGATCGCGATGAGTTCGCTCTTCTCAGGGTGCGCTTGGGCTTTCAATTTACGGTTCGGGAAGATCTCACCGTGGTCGCGGAGTTTCAGGATTCAAGGCAGTTTGGTGGCGAATCGACTCCGGCCTCGACCGGCAGAGAGCTGGAATCAACCGACATCAGCCTTGGCTTTATTGAGGCCCATGACCTCCTCGTTGACGGATTGAATGTTCGCCTCGGTCGTCAAATCCTAAACTTTGGTGACGAGCGTCTCGTTGGTGCCTTCGAATACAACAACTTCGCCAATCGCTTTGATGCTCTGTCTGTCATCTACCGCATTTCAGACAAGAAATATGACGTTATTCCGACCGATACTTCGGCAGATAAACTTCGGATTCATAGCTTTCTCGCTATCGTTGACGAAACCAATCTCAATAATGACGACGCCGTCTTCGGAGGAGTCTATGTCACTGTTGACGACTGGATTCCTGCCGGATTAATGGAAGCTTATTACTTCCTATTGAACGACTCCGATAATCGCGCATTTACAGGAGAGAATGGACGGACAGGCAATTTAACCGTGCATACGGTTGGAACTCGGGGGAAATTTTGGATTGAGCCATTTATCGTGATATTTGAGGGCGCCTATCAGTTTGGCGAGTTTGCCGACGACGATATTAAGGCTTATGCTGTTTCGGCGAATCTGATCTATAAAGCCTTTAAACTGCCGTGGCAACCTCGTTTTGCGCTGACCTACAATTATGCCTCCGGGGACGATGACCCGACTGATGGAGACCGGAAGACCTTTAATAACCTGTTTCCAACGAACCACTTGTTTTACGGGGTGACTGATTTTCTCTTGGCAGAACTTAGAAAATACGCAGTTTCGGGCTCAATTCTTTCCCACTAAAGACTTCACTTTCTTCTTTGACTATCACTTCTTTCGCTTGGCTGAAACCCGTGATTTCCAACGCAACGCCGGACAAAGACCTGTTCGCCCCGACCTCTCTCCACGGGTGAATGGACGGCGAGGTTCTCAGACAGTCGGTCATGAGTTGGACTTCACCTTTAAATACAAGATTAATAGCAACGTGACGCTGTTTGGGCAGTA
>JARGOJ010000757.1 GCA_029210225.1 Planctomycetota bacterium | reverse complement strand
TGACCATGAGCGCTGGCGTCGGGCCTCAAGTGAAGAGCAAGATCGAGTCATTGAGGGCCTGATCCGAAGAATCCGCAAGCCCTTCAAGTATCTAGAGACGAAAGACTATTCTTGCAATGGGCGCGAATATCGAATCGCCCGCTTTGAGCATGAGAAGACTGGCATGAAGCTTCACCTTCTCCCAGGGGGCGATTTTTACATGGGAATCCCCAGCGTCTCCAATGAATCGGCTTATCACAAACGAACCGAGCCGCGCTCGAACCATGAAAAATACAAATCGTTCCTAAAGAAGGCGACTCCACGGCATCGGGTTCACCTAAAACCCTTCTTGATCGCTCCTTATGAATTGCTAGAAGATCAATGGTCCGTCGGAAGCGTTGGCAAAACGAATCCGACTCCCAACAGACCGAAAGGCCGCCTCAATCGACCGCTCGTGCGCGAATGGCTGGAAGAGTTTCCCACCCTCCGACTCTTAAGTGAGGCAGAGTGGGAGTATGCAGCCAGAGCAGGAACGAGCACGCGGTACTTCTGGGGCGATGAATATAAGGGTCGCTATGCTTGGTATGCTCTAAACAGTGGCGGAAGACTACACCTCGTCACCGAGCATCAAGAAGAGACCAATGCCTTCGGCTTGTCTGACATGATTGGCAATATTTGGGAGCTTGTCGCTGATGACTTCCGTGGCAGCTACCAAATCCCATCCACTCAAAAGCCCTATTTCCATCCAACCAAGCCAGGACAAGGATCGAGCATCTTTCGTGGTGGCGGTTACCAAAACCCACCTATCAGCGCATCTTTATCCACTCGTTTTAACTTTGGAATAAATGAAGTCGACCCTAGTTGGGGAACACGCCTAGCCGCATCCTTCGACAAGGTCTTTGGCCCCAAAAAATAAGCGCTTTGGACAGCTATTAGAAACAGCGCTGCGAATTCAACGAGATCTGTTCTTAGCGGACCTTGCGTCGCATGCGGAAAGCGAGGGCGGTTGGCCATCCGTCGATATCGCGAACCAGCTTTTCCGTGTGAGGCCAGTGTCCATCAAGCTCCAGCTTGATCTCAAACTCTTTCTTGTCGGGCAACTCAATCGTGAAGGGCGTGGTCCCCATAGGCACCCCGTTAAAAGTCACCACAGCGCCCTTCGGATAAGTGCTGATAATGGTCTTCACGCGGTCGGCTTTGACTTCAGACGTCCCTTCAGAGTCTCCCTTTTTGTCCCCAGCCGAGCCACAAGCCGTGACAAGCGAAAGAGATAGAAGGCAGAGGACTAGAGGAAGTGAGTTCATGAAGCGTTTGAGCAAAGCCATGTTTTAGGAACCTTCTAGATGCAAATTCCGTGGTTGAGGTTAAAAAAGTTTAATCCAGACGAGGCGTTTTGTCGATTTCCTGTCTTAAGACAGTCATTATTCTCAGCGGGATGGATAAGAAAAGCTTAAGATTGTTAAGACTGAGCAAAGGAGCCAAAGGCGTAGAGCACAACGATGTATGAGGATTCCCAAAATAAAGAAAAGCCCCTCGATCCAGAGAGTGAAATCTGGACCGCGAAGCAATCTATCATCTCAAAAGAGCTGGAACACGCGGTCTTTCACCTCGGCCGGGCCCTGTCCGCAGATCCGAAGCATCCAGCGGCCTTAGAGCTTCTCGATGAACTCATCGGAGACTCCGAGTCGCCCCTTGAGCTTGCCCCCCTCGTCGAAGGCGTCTCCTACACCACCGCCGCCGTTCACTCCTATATCCTCGCCAAAACCGGTGCTGTCCCCGCCGCCTTGAACCTGCTTCTTCAGGTGCTCCGAGTCCGCGCCGACGCGCCTTACTACTACTGGCTCGACTCCTGGACCACCGGTGAAGAGGCCGACGAACACTTCGTCAATCCCCACCTCTTCCATGCTTTCCTCGCCGCTTGGATCGAAAACTACCCGAAGTTCTCCGACTCTGAAGCCTGGGTCGACCTCATGATCGAGGTTCTGCCAAGCGCCCTCCCCACCATCATGGAACACTGGGTCGAAGACCCTCCTCCCACCTGCCTCATCCTCGGGGCCTCTGTTTTGCGCCGCGTCGGTGAAGTCGACCTCGCGATGGACTGGGCTCACCGAGCCTTTGACCAAGCGCCATCCTGGCAAACAGCCGTCGGCAAAGCCATGATTCACGCCCAACGGGACGAGATTGAAGAGGCCATTGCCTCCTATCATCAAGCCATGCACATGGACCCGGAAGACCTCTCCGTACTCCTCGATCTCGGCGATCTGCTCGCCAAGCATGAACGATTCGGTGAAGCGCTCCGCTGGTATGACAGCGCCCTCGCTCGCGAGCCCAAGCATCACTGGGCCTTCCCCTCACGGCTCTATGTCCTTTGGCTTCAAAACGGTAAAAACGACTACGGCCTCGCCCTCAAAGAATTCGCCGATAAGAACCCCGATAACGACCGGGCCAAGCTCCTGTCTAATCGCTTCCAAAAACAGCAGAGCGCCTTCGTGGACTGGCTCCCCGCCCCCACCGAATCGATACTCAAAGTCGCTCGACGGGCCACCGAGAGCGAAGCCGGCAGCAAGCTCGTCAGCCTTAGTTCAAGCGCCCTGGAAGCTCCGAGCGCCCTCTATGCAGCCAATTGGCTACTCGGCCTCGCCGACTTAGACCCGCTGCCAGACATCACCATCTCAAAGCTCCAAAGCCCCGACCCCCGGGAAACCCTCGGGAATGTCCCCTTCCAGCTCTGGACCTACCACGACAACACCCCCCGGTCCTCGATGGAGAAGCCCATCGAAGAGGTCGTTAAGATCGTCACCAAGCTGGCTACGGAGCCCTATCACCTAGAAGCATGGTGGGCCTATTCCCGCTATGAGGTCGAAACTCTCCTCGAACAATTCGATGCTTCAACCGTCGCAGAGAACCTCCTCGCCACCATGGTGCATCCTCCAAATCTGCCCACGGACTTAACCCCCTGGCACTGGCTCCAACGGATCCAAATCTCCGCCGCGCTCCTGCTTGGTCGCGTCGAATTCCCCGGTGATGATATTAAGCCACGGGATTTAGAAGACTCAAAGCTCGCCTGCTTGCTCAAAGGCCCCGCCGACTGGACCGTGACCGCCGCCATCCTCGCCCTCGCCCAAGTCGCACGGTCCCATAAAGCAACCTTGGACCCAGTCGCGAAGCTCTTTTCCGAGCGTCTCCAAACCATTCCTGATAACGGCCCGGTCTGCTACACCCACTCTCTTATATGCAACACATTGCGCCTCCCCGGACTCTCCGAAAGCACCAAAACACAACTGGAAATTTGGAAGCGCGACTTCCTCGAACCAGTTTTCTAACTTTGGCCCCACGAATTTTAGTAAGCTCTGGATTCTCCAGGAAGGCTGACCGTTTCTAAGAGAGTTCTAATGTCACGTTCCTCCCCCCATGCGGATTTTCTGTCGAAAATTACCAACCAGGGAGATCAAATTCTTGCTCGACTTGCCCTGCGCCGAGAATTCGTGACGCAAGAGCAAATCGATCACTCATTGAAAATTCAAGCGCGGCTCCACGGCCAAAATCACAGCCACTCCCTCGGCCAAATCCTTCACAAAGGCGGACTCCTCACAGAGCGCCAAATGAAGGCCCTGGAGATGGTCACGCAAAAGGCGCTCTCCCAGCTTGCGTCAAACCCCGCCGCCTCCGCCGTTCCTCCCCCTGCTCCCAAAGTTCAAGCCGCTCCTCCCGGCGCCTCCATGCACATCAATAAAGATGCCATCGAGCGCATGCGCAACCAAATGTCCCCTGGAGAGTTCAAGCAGTTCCTCCTCGATACTTTCCTCGATGGATCGATGAAAGGCCAAGCCCTTAAAGCAGACACCGCAACCCCTGATCCTTTTGGTCCCTATCGCAATCTCGTCGATATTGGTCATGGCGGAATGGCGCTGGTCTACAAAGTCTATGACGCCGACATGAAGATGGATGTCGCCCTCAAAGTGATGCGGCCAGAGATCTCACGAGACAAAGAGTATCTGCTCCGCTTCCTCAGGGAAGCTTCCAACACTGCCCTGATTCAACACAACAACGTCGTCCGGCTCCACACCTTCGGCGCCTTCAACGGCCGCCTATACTTCACCCTGGAGTACATCGAAGGACAAACCCTCAAGCAACGGATGAACGAAGGACGCATTCCGCCAAAGCAATCCCTCGAAATCCTGCGCCAGACCATGGAGGGCATCATCGCCGCTCATGAGCAAGGCATTGGCCACCGCGACCTGAAGCCCGCCAACGTGATGCTCACGACCAACGTCAATCAGTTTGGTTTTAATTTGCAAGGCGAGTCGAATACAGTTGTGAAGGTGACAGACTTTGGACTGGCTCGCATGTATGGGGGCGAAGTCGCAGGCACGATCACTCAAGAAGGTCAATTCCTCGGCACCGCGAAATATATAGCTCCAGAGCTGATTAAAGGAGAAGACCCGACGCTTCAGAGTGATATCTTCTCATTGGGAATCATGGCCTTTCAAATGTTCTCGGGCATTCCTCCTTTTCGCGTCAAGCAGAAGGTCGACTACATTGAAGCCAACCTCAATTGGGAAGCGCCATTGCTCCATGAGGTCGCCATGGAAATCGCGCCAGGTGTGGGCACTCTCGTCGATGCCATGCTTGAGAAGAACCCCATGGACCGCCCGACCGCCGACTCATTGCTGCGAGATATTAAGCGCCTTGAGAATATGGGCATGGCTGACGACCCTGGGCCTGTCGACGATATCACCTCTGTTTTTCATCCCTCTCGGAGCGAGATAAAAGAGCGTCGGAGGCAAGAAGGAGAGAGTGAGAAGACCGACCCGCGAATCTTCATT
>JARGOJ010000756.1 GCA_029210225.1 Planctomycetota bacterium | reverse complement strand
GAAAGTCGAGCTCTTCGGTGAAGATCTTCATCGTAATGGGCTTCATCATACTGCGCCCGTAACAGAGCACGTTGCCCCCGAAAGAATGGACAATCTCTTTCCCAGAGGCCCAGGCAATGGCGCCGTGGATGGTGGTCTCGCTCACTTCATTTCGCCGGTAGTCGACGAGGGGTTCCCATTCAACATCTCGCCCGGTGGCAATGCCAGGGATGCTGCGGCCGAGGGGGCTGCTTGGGTAGATGCGGCTCCCTGGGCGATCTCCAGCGATAGATGAAAATCCGGTGGGTTCAGTCATGAAGACCTCTTCTCGGCGATCAGCGGGACCACTTTGTTCATGAAGGCGTCCATGTTCCGGACAACCCGCTTTGAATCGTGGTTGAAGAAGTCGAACCAGAGCATCAAGCGGTCGTCTTTGTGGAAGCGCTCAACGAGCTGATCTGCTATCTCCGAGGCGTTCCCAATGACGCTGTTGTTCGCGGCGCGAGAGACCTTTTGAGGATCCAAGGTGCCTTCTAAAGCGGTCCAGTAGGCTCCGAGGGCCGCGTCGGCTTCTTTCTTCGCCTGGGCGCTCTTCTCATCGTCGCTTAAGTTTTCTTCGTCGTTGATGAAGACCATGAGGGTTCGTGGCATGCACGCTCGCTCCCAAGGGCCGCCATCTTTGTGATAGGCCGCTCTCATTCGCTCGTGAGTCTTCTCAATGACTTCAGGGCTGGTAATAGAGAGGTTGAAGACCTGCACGGGAAGAATGCCGTTGACCTCTTCTTGGGTGGCCGGGTCGTGGCTGCCGATGACTAATTGCAGCAGCTCTTTGCGCCATTCCTGGGGCACGATCTTAAGTTTCTCGAAGTCCCATTGATTGGCGATAGGGTAGCTGTCTTCTTTGGATTCAGCGGCGTTTTGCACCTTTTCCCAATCGGCATCGCTGCGGAAGTCCGACCGTTGAAAGCTCCGCTTCTTCACTTGGTCGCTTGAGAGCACCTCTCCCTTAAGCAAGCGAAGGAAGATCTCCGAGGCTTGGCTAAAGATCTTGCCTTTAAAGGCGCGCCCTGCGGCTTTCTCGACGTCATTGCGAGGGACCACCCCGGAGGCTGTGTTCATGAAGTCAAAGCGGCCGGCGGCGAATCCGACGTGAATCTTGCGAGACTCTTCTTTATCTAGTCCGTGCAGGGCGAGGAAGGCTGAGACTCGCTCAGCGGCCGCCACGGGTCCTCCCATGCAGAGGATGTTCATAATGGCCGAGCCGGTCTCGATGCGCTTGGTGCGTTGGAAGATCTTGTGGGAGATCTGTAGGAAGTCGACATTGAGCCCCACTTCGCCATGCCAGTGAGGAATGACAGGTCGGGAGTTCTGCTTCTGAACCTCACTGGACAGGTGTGACTCAGCGATCCAAGCGACGCCGTAACCCAGGCGATCAGCCGCTTCGACTTGTTCGAAGAAGTTGCGAAACATCTCGGCTTCACTGGGCTTGAACCCGTCGATGGGAGTTTGGCTGATTGAAAAGAAGATATCGAATTGCATGGTCAAATTCCTCTTAGACGGCCTCCATCGACGGCCAGGCTTTGGCCGCGAACATAAGACGCGGCTGGGGAAGCGAGAAAAGCAATGACTTGTCCGAGCTCTTCGGGTTGTGCAAGTCGTCCTTCAGGCACTTGGGCCTTCCAGTTTGTTTCAACATCAGCCACCGAGGACCCGTTGCGCTTGGCAATAGACTCGGCCAGTTGCGCGAGGCGCCCTGTCGCAGTGAAACCAGGCAAGACGTTGTTGATAGTGACTCCTGGCGGGAGTTCTCTAGAGAGAGTCTTCGACCAGCTCGCCATGGCCCCGCGAATCGTGTTGCTCACGCCTAAATTAGGAATAGGCTCACGAACAGAGGTCGAGATCACATTGATAATGCGTCCGTAACCCGCTTCGACCATACCTGGGAGTAGCGCCTTCACGAAGATCTGGGATGCCAGGACATGACGACCAAAGGCATTGAGCAGATCCGATTCATCGGCTTTCAGGAGTGGACCAGGAGCGGGGCCTCCGGTGTTATTAATGAGGATCTGAATGGATCCGACGGCGGCGATGTGGGCGGCGATGGTCTCTTTTAGCTGGTCTCTCTTGTCGAGGTCCGCGATGAGAACGTGGATTTTAGAGGCCCCGGCGGCTTTCAGCGCACCGAGCTGACTTTCCAATTTGTCTTTGGAGCGTGCCAAGAGGGTGAGTTCGGCGTTGAGGCTAGCGAGAGCCCGAGCGGTGGCTTGTCCGATGCCGGCGCTCGCGCCACAAACGAGGGCATGGCGCCCTTTGAGTTGAAGGTCCATGATTATCCCGGTGTTGAAGTCCGTGGGGCAAGAGCGCCTAGAGGAACATACGTCTAGAAATACTGCAATATGAAGGGGAAACAAATCGTTGGATCGGGCTTTAAGCGGGCCTAGCTATCATTGTCCCAGGCTTTCGCGAAGTCCGGAGGCCGGGCGACGCGGAGGGAGCCCGAGTCGAGAAGCCCGTAGAGGAACATATAGAGATCGAAGCGCGAGGCCGAAGTGGTTCGGGCCAGCTGCTCGACGTTATGTCGCCCATCGATAATCATGATGACCTCGGGATACTCACCGCTCGCCATGGCTTCCATTTTCTTATCCATGGAGACGAACTCGACGAGCACCGATTCATCGGGGATGTGCTTACGAATATCGTCGAGGTGTCGCAGCTTGTTGAGCAGCGACATAAGGAACGATTGAGTGTCGAGAGGAATTCGCTTGACCGTATCACTGCTGCCGCTCTCCCAGAATTCTTTGGGCAGGAGATTTCGCGAAAACTCAAACTTGGCGTGCTTCCAGAAGAAGACATTGAGGATTTGCTCGCGGATGCTCTCTAGCTCTATCTCTTGGGAGACTTGGAAGTTGTCACCGAAGGATTCAAAGAAGTCGTCGCTGCTCTCATCGTCACTAAAGATTTCAAGGAAGTCGTTGGATTCCCCGAGGTCTTCTTCAATTTTTAGGAGGTACCCTTGGCCTCGGAAGAAATACAGAGTCTGCTCCTGCTTACCACTTGTCAGGCGCAAGGTTCCCGATAGCGCGCCCTGAGTGAGAGTTTGCAGGACTTCCGCGAGGCTGAAATCGAGGAGGTCGCCTTGCAAACGATCTTGGGTGTCATCGATATCGAGGCCCTGAGTCTCCTTTTCAACCTTCTTAATGAGATCGGGGACGAGGTTTTGCAGTTCAAATCCGCGAATGGCTTCGGTGAATGAGATGGCCTTGCGGTGATTTCCAGCTTCGAGGGCCGTTTCGATGCCCTTTATCAGCTCATCGAGGGTGACTCCTCTGAGAATCCGCTTCTTGACGCCGTTGTAAACAAAGCGGAAGAACTCGATGGGACCGGCTCGTGCGTGTCGGCGAATGTCACCGAGGGAGCGCTCGGCGTCAAATCGTTTATAGAAGGGATGGGGTGGGGGAAGGTCGGGATGGCGCTTCGTGAAAATCGTATCTTCTGAGGGGACAATGCGAATCATTTCGGCGAACTCTTTGAAGCGCCGCACAATTTGTTGGCTGGTGTTCTCGTCGAGGGGCAAGGTGATCTTCATGGGCCGGGGGCTGTCGCTGACGTTTTGCGGCTTGTTGATAATCTCAACTTGGGGTTCTTTCCAGAAGAAGACCTCCACCATCTCTTCGCAAACTTTTTCGGCGAGGGCTTCGAGCCATTGGTCCTTAGAGACTTTGCCGGTACCGAGGAGCTGGCCGTAGAGTTGTTTACCTGAGGCTTTCCAGAGGGATTTGGCTTCCTTGTCGGTGATGGCTCCGCAGCGATGGAGGAAGTGAATCAACTTGGGGGTGGCAGCTCGTTTGCTGCTGGATATTGCGACTTGATGGTGAAAGCGTGAGATCCGTTTCTCGTGTTCGTCCTGGCGAATGACCATGGTGAACGGGCGATTTTGGGCCATGTACAACTTGAGGATCTTGAAGACCCTTGGGCCGGGGAACTTGCCGAGGCAGCGATACTCCTGGTTGTGGAGTTTGAACGCCTCCGATTTGATGAGGTCTGCCTCGACCCCTAGGTTCATACGGTTGGGGCCCTGAGGCTCAGAGTCGATGAGATACTCAATGTCCTTGAGGGCCTGTTCGATGCCGCTGTGAGTGAGGTTTTCTTTAGCCCGGGTGGTCGAGGTCTCTCGGTCGACGACGGTTAATGACTTTTCTTCGACGAGGCTGGCGATCATGGCTAGGGCCATGGTGTAGGGGACTTTCCAGTCCCTCAAGATGGTCTGTAGAGGTGTTTTCCCGTTGAAGGCTCGATAAGAGCTGTCGATCGCGTTCTTTTCAATTTCGTCGAAGACGGTCGCTTCTTTTCCGGCGGCCACCTGAAGAATGGTCTTATTGCTGGGAATGGTTAAGCGAATGCGTTCGAGGTCATCGGCGCGACGGGCCGCCTCCATCAGGACGCTTTGGGTGTTGAAGTGGAAGCCGTTTTTGGTTTCTAGAGCCTGTTTGAGCTTCTCAGGCTCGCCTCCAGGCTTGAATTCGAAATAGGAGCGACGCCATAGGAAGAGGTCATAGATCTCTTCCTCAAACTGCATCCGACGAGCCCGCGTGACTTCCTCCTCGGTCGCCGTGCCGTTCTTTAGGAGGATCTTTTCGAGGTCTTCGTCGTTGTTACCGACGATCTGCTGTTTCGTAATGGAGCCTGTTTTCCGGAGCATTCCGGCCAGGGTATAGGTCGTTCGTCGTTCGTCTCTGGGGAAGAAGATATCTCCCTTGGTAAAACAGAACGTGAGTTCGCCATCGTCACTCTTGACGGTGAAAAGGCCAGACAGATTGTTTGTCGAAATGAAT
>JARGOJ010000755.1 GCA_029210225.1 Planctomycetota bacterium | reverse complement strand
TACGAGCGACGACATCAAAGGCATAATACAGAGAAGCGAAAAGCAACAATGACGGGTTCACGAACCGTGACAAAGATTCCAACTCCAGGGGGTATTTAGAGTGATTTGGTCGAACTTAAAGAAGCGTCTCAAAAGCTACGCCGAACCCATTCCGAAAGAAGCGCTAGCTGCCAATAAGAGAGCGTGGGACCTGCTTCCAGAGAGCCTCAAGCACGCCCAGCAAGTTTTGGGTGTGCAAAGTGCGGGTTGTAGCGCCACAGTTGGCCTCATGGAGAAGTGCGACTTTTATTGCACAGCCTGCTATCTCCCGGCAAGCTCGAACGACACGCCAGCCCTCCCCTTCGAGGAAGCCAAAAAACAACTCGATCAAATCGCTGCTCACCTCGGCCCTACAGGGAACATCCAACTCACAGCCGGTGAAGTCACCCTGTTGCCTCGTGAAGAGCTCGGCCGCATCATCGAATATTGCGTGGAAGTCAAGCTCGTCCCGATGCTCATGACCAATGGTCAAACCATTCTTCGTGATCCGTCTTACCTCGACTACCTCCTTGAGAAAGGCCTCACCAAGGTCGCCTTCCATATCGATACGACTCAGCGCGGTCGCGATGGAATGGACAACAAAGACACCGAGGTCGACCTTCACTGGATTCGCGATGCCTTCGCCAACCTCGTTCGCGAAACTCGCAAGCGCACAGGAATTGACTTCCACGCTGCTCATACCTACACAGTGACCCGTGAAAACCAACACGAAGTCCCTGAAGTCATGAAGTGGATGGTCAAGAACTCCGACGCTTTCCGCATGATTAGCTTTCAGCCGACCGCCGATGTCGGCCGCACCAGGGTCGATCGTCAAGGCGGCGATGTGAAGGAGCTTTGGGAGTATGTTTGCGATGGAGCTGGTCGAAGCCTCAGCCGCGGCGGTATGAACTTTGGCCACGCAGATTGCAACACCGTCAGCATGGCCTTCATTGTCAAATACGGCAACAAAACCAAATATGTCGAGTTCCTTGAAAAAGAGAAAGACTGGCGCTTCTTCCACAAGTTGCTTCGCAAGGGATTCGGCAGTTTCACTCCCTTTGATGAAACCCCCTTTGACGTCACTATGAAGGCTCTCGTGCTCCTCGCACGCCACCCCAATTGGCTCTTTGACCTCCCCAATTACATTCTCTATAGAATGCACACCGAGCGCAGCTGGATCGGCGACTTCGTCAAGACCGTCCTCTCTGGCGGCAAGTTCGAGATCAACCCCTTCGCTGTCGTGGTTCACAATTTCATGAGCGCCGATGAACTCAGCACCCCAAGGGGACAAGAGCGCTTGGCTGCATGTTCATTCAAGGTCCCCTACAACGGTCGCATGGTCTCCATGTGCGAGTTCAACGGTGACGATATGCGTGAAGAGAACAACATGGCGATTATGCAAACTCAAGATACTCGCGAGGGTGTTTTAGTCTGAGCGCTCACTTCGGTCCGGGGCTCACCCCCATCATTGCTCAATTGGCGGGTCAAGAAGCCCGCCAATGCCTATTTGCGCGAAAAACACCCGAGCTTCAACGGGTGGCCGTCGTGACATGCCTATACGACACGGGATTTAGCTCTCTCAAGAGACAAATCAAAGCTCGCGTCAAACAAATCGCCAACGCCCTCGACGACATCCCCCTTTTGTCCTGGCTCTTTCTCCTCGTCGACGACGGCCCCGGCGATCAGTCCGATGAAATCGCTGCCGCGCTGAAAGCTTGTCAGGACACTCTCAAGATTAAACAAGGCACCTTGGAATGCATTCCGCTCTTTCCAAATGGCCGCCCCCGCAACAAAAGAGATCGGAAAGGTTGGGCTATTCGCCACGGATTTCAACACCTCATTACCGAGCAACCTGGCTGGGATGCCCTCACCTATATCAACCTCAACCTCAAGGTCGATATGGCCCAACTACCAACCGTGCTCAAGCCTGTTCTCTTCCATGAGTGCGACGTTGCCATCGGGACTCGGAGCCCTGGGGAAGGCGGTTGCGTCTTGGGAGCAGGCTTCGCCGGTCGACTCAAGAGCGTCGTCTACAACAGCCTCGCCACCTCGGCCCTTCCGCCTCTCAAGCCATACGCTGATACCAATGCTCCGGTGAAGATTGGCAGCGAGGCGGCGATTCGCCATCTTCTGGATGTTGCCCGAGTTGAAGATGTCAGCTTTGACACTGAGTGGGTCCTCGCTTTCCTGGAAGGAGGGTTTGAAATTGAGACAATTGGGGTGATCTGGTCTCAGCTAAAAGGGAGCCGTCCTCCCTGGACATCAGTGCCGAAGGTACTCCTTAGCCTCGTGGATCAGCGGAGACGTTGGCTTCGACGCCAATTCCGAGGTAAAAAGCGGAGGCTTCATCGATCAGCGGCTCGCACGACTTCGTCGTGAAACGGAACTTGACCCTGACAATCTGGACGCCCGCAAACGGTATTGGAACGCCCTGACCCGGATGTATGGGGGCGAAGGTCACGAGCATCTTCAAGACCTTCGGCTTTGGACCCAGGCTCCGGAGCACTTCCAAGATGCGATCATCACCCGCCTCGCGCTGTTCCTAGAAGACGAGTTCGACCTTCTACCCCCTAAGAACTTTCGCTGCCAGGAAAACAGCTATCGTCTCGGACGTTTTCGGCTACGAAGCCTCGATATGAACTTCCATCTAATCCCTGGCGGATCTTTTCTCATGGGATCGGCCACAGGGGCTGCGAATGAAGGCCCTCTTCACGAAGTAAAGATTCGACCTTTCCTCATTGCGGAGTGCGCTGTCACCCAAAGACAGTGGGATCTCGGCCCCACCATCGCTCCCATCGCGGAGGAGAAGCCAAGCAACCCCGTCGCTAGAATCGCTCGGAAAGTCACCGAACGCTTTAACTCCGCGTTGTTAAGTGACGAGCCGCTCACCGACAATCGCCTCTTCGATGGTGTTGATATTCCAGCCCATGGACTCTCAAACGCTCTGATTCGCAGTTGGTTGGCTCAGCATTCCCAAAGGCTGCGTCTTCCGAGCGAGGCTGAGTGGGAGTTCGCCTGCAAAGCTGGGACAGACACCGACTATTATTGGGGTTCAGCGCCGATTGATAAATATTGTTGGAGCGCCTCAAACAGCCAAGCCCATCCTCACAAGGTCTACAATGCTCCTGATGCTTGCAACGCCTTTGGGCTTCAAAACATACTTGGAAATGTCTTGGAGTGTGTTGCTGATGATTACCTGACTGATTATCAGCAGACCCCGGTCAACGGCGACCCCGCCGTCGATTCGAGCAGTGAATGGTCGGTGGCCAGGGGCGGCTCTTGGTTCGATTCTCCAGAAATGTGCCGCAGCTATACGAGGCGACGAATTCAGAAGAGTCGGCGGGCTTATTTTCTAGGGCTCCGCCTCGCAGTCCACGTCTCTGACTGGTTGATGAGCCCCTGATTCAAACGGATTAAAATGTTTCCGGGGCATAGGTTGTCATCTCGGGGCTAAGGCGCTAGCATCATCTTCCCGAATTCACACCTAACTAAAAGTTTCAAAGTACGCCTATGGTTTATGAGATATTTGCCCGCAAATACAGGCCTGAAACGTTTTCTGAGGTTGTCGGACAAACCGCCATCGCTCAAACGTTGCAAAACGCCGTGTCCACCGGGCAAGTCGCCCCGGTGTACATCTTCTCTGGTTCCCACGGTGTCGGTAAGACGTCTATGGCGAGGATACTTGCTAAAGCGCTGAACTGCCCGAAATCGTTAGAAGGGACTGGGGTTCCTTGCGGAACTTGTGAGACTTGCAAGAGCATCGCCGCCGGGGAAGCCATCGATGTCGTCGAGATTGACGCCGCCTCCAACAGAGGCATCGACGACGCCCGCCAACTTCGGGACGGTGTCTACTATCGCCCCGCGTCCTTTAACAAGAAGGTCTATATCCTCGACGAGTTTCATCAACTCTCGAAAGAGGCCTTCGACGCGCTGCTCAAAACCTTTGAAGAAGCCCCAGAGCATGTCTGCTTTATCCTGGCGACGACAGAGCTTCACAAAGTTCCCAATACAATCCGGTCCCGCTCTCAAGTCTTCAATTTTAAGCGGGCAACCCTTGAGCAGGTCACGCAAAGGCTCAATCAGATCGCTGAGAGCGAATCCATTGTCATTGACGCGGATGCCCTTGAATTGATAGCTCGGCGGTCGAGAGGGTCTCTCAGGGACTCTCAGAAGCTCTTCGATCAGGTCGTAGCCTTGGCTGTGGGAACAGACCGCATCACTGCGGACTCTCTCAGCGAATTGATGGGCTTCGCTGGCACAACCCGCTTGCTGCAGGCGCTGAAGGCTACAAAAGACGGCGATGCCGGACAGCTGTTAGAGATCGTTCACAAGCTCTACGTCGATGCCCAAGACCCGCTTATGTTCACCAACGACCTCCTCGAAGCCTTCCGCGGCCTCCTCTACCTCAAGCTATGCGGCCAGGGTTCAAAGCTGCTCAAAGACCTTGTTATTGACGTCAGCTCGGCGATGCCGATTGCTGAGGAGTTCAGCCAAGACGCGCTGCTTTATGCGTTGCAGTTACTCTCTGAAACGATCGGGCGTATGCGCCGAGCGCGAGAGCAAAGAGTGGTCCTTGAGCTGGCCATGGTCCGCTTAGCCGAGTTGGCGAAACTTAAGCCGCTTGGCGAGCTTGTCGCAAGGCTAGAGCGCTTGGAGAAAGCGCTTTCCAACGGAGGAAAGGGCCTGGGGGAGCTTAATGCGCGTGGCGGATCAATAAAGTCGGAGAATGCTCCAACTTCCCGTCCCGCGCCGACACAGAACCACCCTGAAAACAGAGAGAATCAAGCTCCAAGAG
>JARGOJ010000754.1 GCA_029210225.1 Planctomycetota bacterium | reverse complement strand
GTCCCGACGCTTTCGATAGTGATGGTGACGGACGCCCTGATTCGTTTGACAACGACGGTGACGGAATCATTGACTCAGGTGTTGGTGCTGGTGGTGCAGCTGGCGGCGGCGGTGGCGGCGCGGGTGCCAATGGTGGTTCTGGGGACGGCTTTGGCAAGTTTGCTGAGAGCCCAGAAGGTAAGACCGACAACCCTGGCGATGCTAAGGGTGTTGGCGGGACAGGTGGCGGTGCTGCGGGTCCTGGTGGAATTAGTGGAGCGGATTCCGATACAGGAAAAGCGCTTGAGAAAGAAATGAAGATTGTCACGGGTCGCATTCTTTTGCTCCGTAAGATTGAGTCTGAGGATTTGGGTCTTGCTGGGGAAGCGAAAGAGGGATCTGACGAGGACTTCTTGGACGAGCTCGATAAGCCGAAGGCTGAAGAGGAAGTTGATGCTGAGAAGGAGAAGGAGAAGATTCTTGACGACGTGATTCGTATCGAGACTGTTCTTGATAAGTGGCGTAAGGTTGCGAAGGCGAAGAAGGAAGGCGACGTTGATGTCTTTGCTTTGGAGAAGGCGAATACCGATGACTTGCCACGGAACACTGCTGGAGAGCTTGATTTCTCGAAGATTGAGATCTGGATTGTTGTGGATTGGAAAGAGAGTGAGCCTAAGCGTTATCGTCTTTCTTTCCCCATTGAGTCTGAGTTCTCACCAAAGCAGGGACAACAGGTTGCTGTGAAGGGTGCGCTTGAGAAGATTGAGTTGCCGCAGGACATTCTCGACGAAATTGGTGGAACAGTTCATGGCTTGGAGTTTGATTCTGTTGTTCTCAGCACGAGTGAGGACAAAGGGGGTTCTAACGATCTTGACCTTGATGGGTCGGATAAGAAGGACACGGATGACGATCTTGGAGATCTCGACGATCTCGATGACTAGACCATTCAAGATGGAACTTTGAAGATCAGTGACATTCCAATGGGCGCTCGGTAAAAAAACCGAGCGTCTTTTTTTGTACCTGTGTATGCTGTGAGCTATGAGAATTTGTGTGATGGCCTTTGTTTTGGTTGTTTTCTGTGCTTGCCAGGTTGCGAAGAGCAAGTGGGAGGACGGATCTCGTCGTCTTGAGAACTCTGCGAAAGTTTTTGAATCAGGTGGTGGCGCAGACGATAAAGAGGAGGATGAGGACCAGGGGGATGAGGCCGTAAGAGCGTTGAGGAAGGACGAGGAAGAGCAGGAAAATCGGCGACGCCAAGAAATTTATAGGGGAAAGGAGCATTGGGCGGATGATATCCGTTGAGGACGTTCTTGGTAAAATTTGGCTTTTGGAGAGAGGATTGTCTCTTTTAGGGAGAGAATGAAGGCTCTTTGCTTTGGTGTTTGGTGAGGGAGTATGTTGGACCAGCTTTTGTGATGTGGATCAGCATTTTTATTTTAAGTTAGTAAAACAGCGCCTTGAGAAGAATGTAAAAGTTTTGTCATGGCATTTTTTGGTTTCTAATATTCGAATTCGATGTCTTAGTTTGATTGACGCGCATTGCGAGACGATCTGTTTGCATTTGCTGTTCGAAGAAAAAGGAGTGAGGTATGCGTAAAGCTATATTGGCTTTAGTTTTGGCTCTGTGTGTTCCAGGGCTTGCGGAGGCGAATGTGACGTCTCTTGATGGAGTAAATCTTGGCCAGCATTGGTATGGTCCCAAGTACACTGCGGAGGATCTTAAGGGTCGCGTGGTGATGATTGAGTTGTGGGGCTACAACTGAGGGCCGTGCCGCTCTGCGGTTCCGCATCTCGTTGAGAAGCAAGAAAAGTATGCCAAAAAAGGTTTTGTAATCGTCGCCAATCATCGTCAAGGCGCAGATCTAAAGGATAAGGTTCTGGCCTTGTGTCGTAGTAAGAAGGTGAACTACTCGGTTGTTCAGGGTGGTGGTCCATCTGGAGATGCTAGTAGTGGAATTCCTCGGGCGTTCTTGTTCGATTGGACAGGGAAGTGTGTTGCAGAGGGTCATCCCAGCAAGCTCTATGGCAAGGTTGATGAGCTTATGGCGAAGGCGCCCAATTGGATTACTGGGGGACGTGAGTTTAAGGACTCAGCTGTGGCTGGTTTGGCGAAGAAGCTTGATAGTAACAAGGACTTCGGCAAGATCATGGTTGGGCTTGATAAGCTCGGCGACAATGAGGAAGCGGCGTTTCTGAAAGAGCGCATACTCAAACATGGCACTTCGCTTTGGAATCAGGCGAAGGAGAATGAGACAGAGAATGCTTATCAGTCTCAGAGACAATATAAGTCTCTATCCAAGTTGTTTAAGGGCCATGATTTAGGAGATAAATCAGCTAAGCGTTTGAAAGAACTGAAGAAGGACAAGGATTTCCAGAAGGAGTTGAAGGCTGCGAAGTTATTGACAGCCATGGAGAATGCCATGGGTCAGTATAAATCGAATGTGAAGCCTGCTCATCCTGCGAATCGAAAGCCAATCAATATGATGCGGGCGATCTTATCTAAGATGCGTAAAAAGTATCCGGAGACGAATGCTTACAAGAAGGCTTTGGAGATATGGAACGCCTTGGGGGTATAGACTGACCCTATTGCAAGTCCATTAATAAAGTTTGAAACAGGGAGGCGAATCAGCCTCCCTGTTTTCTGTTCAGGACGCTTTGGCCCTCTTGTTTACTGGCGCATATTCGATCCCAGGTATCGTTTTGGGTGCTCATTTTCGACACCTGGGATCAATTTTTGTCCCGGGTTTCATCTTAGTTCTTAGCTTCGTTAGACACCCGGGATCCCGATCCGAGCATTGATCCAAAACAAGACACCTGGGATCTAATCTCAGGATCTCAATCTCGACTTTACATGACCAATGGACACCTGGGATCTAATTTCCACAATGGCAAACCAATACCTGGGATCCAAATCCGATGCTCCCGATTGCATCCAAAAACTGCAATTCCCATCGGGCTCATCTGACACTTGGGATCATTCCAAACTTCATCCAAAACCGACACCCGGGATCACCAAATCCCAGGATCCAATCCCATTCGGGGATCACCAAACTCCGATACCCGGGATCACCAAATCCAAAATTCCTACCCGAAAGAGAGGTCTCAAATCCCCCGACTCCAACACTAGGGACAAAAAATCTCCTTTCTTTCCAGGTTTTCAGACAGATGCCCAAATGCCGCTCGTCCGTGACAAAAGTTGCAGGGTCGCCTTTTCGACAGGACCAGCAACGTTTTACTGAGTAACTTTGGGGCGTAAAATCAATATACGACCGTCTTTGCGGGCCACGAAAACGCATTCAGCATGCGTGAGAAAACGCGTTTGTCACGCGTAAAACGATTCTCATTTGTCTTCGTGGATTGGACTTTCGTATATGACAAACGCTCCTCCAACCTCTACGGAGATCTTTAACCATGTTTGTGGCTAAGAACCGACCCCTATGGAGCCTGACACAAGGCCATCGAGGTCGCTACGCCGGAGCCATTCTCGCCATGGCTCTGGCGAACTTCTTCCTCTTTTGTGTCCCCCTCATATCTCAAGCTGTCATCGACGGATTGCTCATAGAATCGACCCGGGAACAAAGCTCCTTCTTTGAACAATGCTTCAGAGACTGGGGAACTCAAATAGGAAAGAACCAAACCCTCTTACTGGCCGCCACGAGTGTCATTCTTCTGACCTCTCTTGGCGGCCTCTCTCATTACTTAAGAGGACGATACGCCGCGATGGCCTCCGAAGGCATCGTCCGACGTGTGCGAGACACCCTGTACAAACACCTGGCAGAACTACCCCTCCAATATCACGACAAAGCCGACACCGGTGACCTCCTCCAAAGAGCGTCCTCCGACGTCGAAACGATCCGTGTTTTCCTCTCCGATCAAGTTGTTGAAATTGCCAAGGCAGTACTACTACTCGTCTCCGTTCTCCCCATCCTCATATGGTTGGACGAACGAATGGCCCTCTTCTCCGTGGTCCTCTTCCCACCGATTTTAATCTTTGCCTACTTCTTCTTTGGCAAAGTGAAATCACTCTTCCTCTCCGCGGACGAAGCCGAAGGCGAAATGACCGCCGTCCTCCAAGAAAATCTAACCGGCATTCGCGTTGTCCGCGCCTTCGCAAGACAAGACTTCGAATGCGATAAGTTCGGCGCGAAAAATCAACGACACAGAGATCGGGACTACAAACTCCTCCGATATCTCGCCGTCTATTGGTCTGTGTCAGATTTCTTATGCCTCGGTCAGATTGGAATTGTCCTCGTCGCAGGAGCCCATTACTTGAGCCTGGGCCAAATTAGCCTCGGAGTCCTGTCAGCGTTCCTAACCTACATTGGAATTCTGATATGGCCTGTTCGTCACCTTGGAAGAGTTCTTTCAGAAGCAGGAAAAGCCTTAGTTGCACTGCAGCGGCTCAATGAAGTGTTAGAGCAAAATGTGGAAAGCCAACTCGGAGAACCCAGCAATCCATTTGTTCTTCCTCCCCTCATTGAATTGAAGAACGTCAGCTTTTCCTATGAAACCGGCGGGAAAGTCATTGATAACTTGTCTTTCAATGTTCAACCCGGAGAAACTCTCGCGATTCTAGGTCCTACTGGAGCTGGGAAGTCGACGCTGATTCGCCTGCTCATGCGACTTTACGATGTCACCGACGGTCAAATCTTCATTGATGGGCAAGACATCGCAGCGCAAAGCCGACGCGCTATTCGAGCCAAAATAGGCGTTGTACTCGCAGAGGCATTCCTCTTCTCGAAATCAGTGATTAAAAACCTTTCTTTTGGAAGGAAAGAGGCCCCAATCAGTGAACTTGAGAAGTGCGCGAATGATGCATGCATCGCAGAGTCCAT
>JARGOJ010000753.1 GCA_029210225.1 Planctomycetota bacterium | reverse complement strand
GTGTTGGGACGACGCTGTCATAGATCGAGACGAACATTAAGAATCGATCGGGGCTCGTATAGGGCGCAAGGTAGAGAGGATCGGAGTCAATCGCTCGACGAAGCTCCTCCTTTAAACCCTCTAAATCCTTGCCCTCTTTTTCCATGCGAACCTTGCGATATTTCACGAGGGGCTTCTCTGAAGACACTGAAATCACCGCCCCGAGGTCGCCCCCGGCCATACAGATCACCGAAGAGTGGATGCGAGGCTCAAGAGGAGTCAGGACGGACGTGACGATGGCCCCCATACTGATTCCGAAAGCGCCGATCCGTGTCTTGTCGACCTCGGGGCGCTCACAGAGCCAGTCAATGACCCGGCGCCGGTCGGCGATCGCGCTACGGAATTTGATCTCAATTTGCTCCGGACGGATTGGCTTCTTAAAGAAGCGCTGGGCGCGATGCACTAAGACCGCATGGAGTCCCCGCATCGCAAAGCTCTTCGCGACTCCTCTCTCCAAAGCACCCTTACCCCCGAGGATCGGAGTGCAGACAATCACCGGCGCCTTGGACTGACGACTTTGGTAATAGTCGAAACTGACCTCATGGCTTATCTCTGCTCCCGGGGCCCGGCAGGGAAAGCGACCAACATAGTGAAGGTATTCGGGTCCTTCGTCTTTGAGAGTCAACTTGACCTTGGCTTGTCCTCGGTCTGGACTGAGATAACGGAGGTTGAGATGCGAGGAGATCGGGCGGGGCGTACGAGGGTCGGGGTCCGCTTTGAGATGCCTGACTGAGCAGGCAGAAATCAGCGGGAGCAATATGAGAAGAACGAGTCGTCTCATGTTATGATCCTTGCCCTTCATTCAAATTCGTTCCATTGTCATGACTAATGAGGCTCCGTTTATGGTCCGTCATTTTCCCATTTCACGCCTAGTGATTCTTTCTATCTTACTCACTTCTCCCGCTTTTGCCGATCCTGATTCGGCCAAAGAGAAGCGCTATCTCAAGAATGTAAAACAACTTACGTCTGAGGGAGTCAAGTCGGGAGAAGCCTATTTCTCTCCCGATGGGAAGAAAATTGTTTTTCAATCTGTTCGCGCCGGCAGCCCCCATTATCAGATTTACATGATGAATGTGGATGGCTCGGAGCAACGGATGGTGAGCACGGGCAAAGGCAAGACAACTTGCGCTTACTTTAACCCAGCCAATCCAAAAGAATTCCTCTTCGCCTCCACCCACCTCGATCAAACGACTTGGGGCCCGGTCAAGAAGAAGAGCCGAGGTTACACCTGGGACTTCGACGGGTCGATGGACATCTTCCTCGCTCGCAGCTCCGATGGCAAGATTATCAAGCGCCTCACCTCTGTGAAGGGCTACGACGCTGAAGGAAGTTACTCTCCAGACGGCAAGCAGATTGTCTACACGTCAACAAGCGAAGACAAAAGCGGCGACCTTTATATTATGAACGCTGACGGAAGCAACCGTCGCCGTATCACAACAACAGCCGGCTACGATGGCGGTCCCTTCTTCTCTCCTGATGGCAAGCGCGTCGTCTTCCGGGGCTTCCGCGCCAAAGGCGGACAAATCGCTCAGGTCTTCACGATTAAGACGGACGGAAGCGATGAGAAGCAGCTCACTTGGTTGCCTCGCATTAACTGGTGCCCGATTTACCATCCTAATGGCAAATACATTATCTATGCAGCGAACACCGGCACGCGCCACAACTTCGAGCTCTTCCTTGTGAAAGCGGACGGCTCTGGAGAAGTTCAAATCAGTCACAACGCTGGCTTCGATGGCTTGCCATGCTTTAGCCCAGACGGCAAGAAGCTCATGTGGACGTCCACTCGCGGAGGCGGTAAATCTCAGGTTCATATCGCCGATTTCACCATGCCTAAGGACAGCGAGTTCAAGCCTCAGCCTAAGAACGTCAAGCCGAAGCCAAGCTCTGGTTACGGTCGCGGCTATGGCAAGGATAAGAAGGGGGAAAAGAACCCTCACGGCACCGATAAGAAGAACCCCCATGGCGGGAAGGATGCTCACAAGCACAACCCTCACGGCGATCCTCACAAGAAGCCAACAAGTAAGCCTGCGAGCAAGCCGACCTCCAAGCCTCACGGCACCGGCGCGAGCACAGGCAAAATGCCCATGATTCGCGGATCTCTCAGCGGTGGGCGCGGCGCTATGCAGCTGCCTGGAGCCGAGCTTCTCAAAGAGGCAGACGCCTCTCGTGACGTCAAGATTCTCGCTTCTGACGAGTACGAAGGCCGGGACGCTGGCGCTGCTGGCGGTCTGAAGGCTGGAGAATATCTCATGAAGCGCTTCGCCGAAGAAGGCGCGCTTCCTGGGGGCATGGATGGTCGCTACGATCATGAGTTTAAGTTCTCCGCAGGGACAACCCTCGCTCCAAACGGAAACGCTCTTGTCTTTCGTCATGAAGGCAAGCGCCATGTCATGACTCAGGGCAAAGATTGGCAAGCCTTGCTTTACTCCGATACGGCTGTCACCGGGCGCGTTCAAATCGCGTTCTGCGGCTATGGGATCACTGCAAAGAAGAAGAAATACGACGACTTCGCTGGGGTTGATGTCAAAGGCAAGATCGCGGTCATTTTGACTCGTGGTCCCCAGGCTAAATTTGGCGGCTCTTTTGGCGCCGACCGTCCTACGCTCTACGACGACCTTCGCTTCAAAGTCGCGAACGCTCGGAACGCTGGCGCGGCTGGTGTCTTGCTCCTGCGCTCCAAGGGCAGTGGTTGGCTGCGCCTTGGCGGCGGCAATCCTCAAATTCCTGTGGGTCAGCTAAGCGTAAAGATGGGCCGGACGCTCTTGAAGGCGACGGGGGTCTCTTTAGATAAGACTCTAGCTGCCATTGATAAAGATCTGAAACCACGCTCCAGTGTCCTCAAGGGAGCTGGGGGCGCGCTGTCAGTCAAGCTGCTTCACCACCGCAAGAAGGGGCGCAATATCGTCGCTCGCATTCCTGGCACCGATCCTAAGCTTCGCAATGAGATCTTAATCATTGGGGCTCACTACGATCACTTGGGTTACGGACACGAAGGATCCCTGGCAGGCAAGGGTAAGATTCATAATGGCGCGGATGATAACGCTTCGGGAACCGCTGGCCTTTTGGCTTTGGCCCGAGTCTTCAAAGCTCATCCTGCGAAGCGCACCATCCTCTTCATGGCCTTTGATGCTGAAGAAAAGGGACTGCTTGGCTCAGCGGCTTGGGTTAAGAAGCCGACGCTGAATAAGCAACGCATTGTCGCTATGTTCAATATGGACATGATCGGCCGCTTGGCGACGAATAAGTCATTGCTTGTTGGTGGCGTGGGAACTCGTAAGGGTTCTTTTCAGAAGTTGGTTGCGACGGCCGCTCACACCTGTGGTATCGATGTGGCGATTGACGAAGATGGCCACGGCCCTTCGGATCACTCCAGTTTTTATACCGCCAAGATTCCTGTGCTGAGCTTCTTCACACAGACTCACAAGGACTACCACCGCCCCAGCGATGACTGGGAGACCGTCGACTTCAAAGGTTTGGTCAAGGTGCTTCGCTTAGTCAGTTTCCTCGCTCGCGAGGTCGCCGATGGAGAGCGCCCTGTTTATCACCGGGTGAAGAAAGAGATTGTCAGGCGCCGCGCCGTGCGCACAGGGGAAGCCTTCCCTTGGTTCGGCAGCATTCCCGACTACGCTCAAAGCAAAGAGACAAAGGGAGTTCTTTTGAGTGGCGCTCGCCCTGGAAGCCCCGCTGGAAAAGCAGGCTTGAAGGCCGGAGATGTCATTACCAAGTTCGCTGGACGGACGATCACGAATATCTACGATTACACTCACGCCATTCAAGGATGTTCAGCCGGTCAGAAGATTTGGGTTGAGTTCCGCAGAGATGGCAAAATCAAGAAGATTGAAGTGACCCTCGGGCGCCGTTGAAGCGCGAGGATTCAGGGCAACATATTCGTTGTTGTTCCTGATTGCTGCTCTGTTCGAGAAATAGGAGGAAGCTGATTGAGGATCGCGTTGATCGCGGTTTCAACAGCTTCCTTTATTTTTGGCTCCGGGTCTTTGAGCAAGATGTTCAATTTAGGAATCGCTGCTTTGGCGTTCGAGCCAATATCTGCAAGGGCTGTCACAGCAGCGTAGCGAACTCTCCAGTCCGGATCGTCCAAGGTCGTAATGAGGGGGGGCACCGCTAAAATCGCAGCGGGGCCAATGCGTCCAATGGTGAGGGAGGCATAACTTCGAGCGGCTGGAGAAGAGCTGGAGAGGACCTTCATTAGGGGAGGAATGGCGCCCAGGCCAATCTTGCTGAGGGCGCCGCTCGCGTTTGAGGATGGCCGCCAGCCTTCCGATTCTAGGACGGCAATCCATTCTCCAACGGTCTTATTCTTGTACTGCCAATTCAAACGTTCATAGGTCCGGGCGAGTTGGTGAACAAGCTCCGGGTTGCCGGGGTCTTCCTCGGCTTGGCGTTGAATGTTGGCCAGAACATCATTCATAATTCGAGTCAAATAATGCTTTAGAGGTTGATGGTGAGGGTGGGAAAGCCACAAAACCTAGCATACCGCGCTCTGTGCCATTTAGCGAACAAACAAACAATTCGTGGTGAAATTTTACGCGGCTTCAGCAGGGCGCGGCCTCATTGGGATGCTCTGGACGGGGCGGCTGTCCGACTCGGCGAGAGGCGCGCTGATATAGTTGCGGGGCAGACGGCTTCCGAGGCGGCAAGGCAGCTCATAGGGGATGGTTCCAATGCGCTTGGCGAGCTCTTCGGCGCGGATGATCTCGTTTCCTTGTTGGCCGAGGAGTACGACCTCATCGCCGATTTGGGGACTTTGCTTGGAGGAG
>JARGOJ010000752.1 GCA_029210225.1 Planctomycetota bacterium | reverse complement strand
CATGAATGCTTGCGTCGGCGTCTAATTGATCTAAGAAAGTGAGTAGAGCATGCCCGAGCGCTGCATTTCTCTGCCTGAGGTTAATTATGGCGGTCTGGTCGATGAGGCAATGGAAGTTTAGGCCCGTGATGTCTTTATAAAATTGAATGACATCTGAGAGCGGAGTCTCGTTAAAGAGACAATTGATACGTTGGGTTCGGAGCCTATTGAGGACCTTGAGTTCTTTTGGGAGATCGGAAGAGTCGGCGAGCAAAAAGGCTTCGAGGCTGAGAACCGGAGAGCTATCAAAGGATAAGAGTTTTGAGATGTCATATTTTTGTTCAACGGGCGCTTCATTCTTTGCGTCCTGAGCCATGCATGGGGTGCAGAGCAAGGCGGTAGCGCTTAGGCATAGAAAGAGTATCCGCATTCAATTCTCCGGTTTCTTCGACTGGACAGCCGCTGGAAACAGTGTTCGAGAGTCTGATTGAAATGTCACGATATCTTTCAGGGAGGAAAAGAACAAGGGCCTTCGCCACGCAAGCGAGGCTCCATTGTCCTTAAAAAAGACCTCCCAATTTCGCGAAGGCCAAAGACGTGACGGCAAGCACCGATAGAAAAGCCAGGAGGTATTGTCCGCTGGCGCGACGAGATTGAGCAGCGTCGCCAGAGATGGAAATGGCTTCAGAGGGCTCCGTCTTAAACGCTGTTTTGACCCGTGGTCCCAGACTTGGACTGGGTGGGCTAGTTTTTGAAATAGTGGGTGAGATGCTCGGGGCTGGAGTGAGAGTAGGAGCCGCAACCGGCGCTAGCGAAGGCACTGGGGCTGGCGGTGGGACTGGGACGGGAGGACGCACGGGGGAGCTTTCGGGAGCAGTGATGGGGGTCATGCCTTCTTGGTCGTGGAGTTTATTTAAGACAATTTTTGCCAGCTCTTTGAGGGTTTGAAAGACTCCTTCTCCGGTGACGGCGACCGCAGGAAAACAGGGAGAGTTGTATTTATTGAGCAGGAGGCTTAGCTCGTCGGGGGATAAAGCTTGGGGCAGATCTCGCTTATTCCATTGGAGGACAAGGGGCATCTCGGCGATATTCATGCCATATTCTTCGAGGTTCTTAGCGAGGTTTTTAAAGCTCTCAAGGTTCTCCGCGACTTTGTCTCTTTGTGAGTCAGCAACGAAAACAACCCCATCGGCTCCCTGCAAAACAAGGCGACGGGTGGCATTATAGTAGGCCTGGCCGGGGACTGTGTAGAGCTGGAACTTTGTCGTCAATCCTCCAATCTTGCCTAATCTTAGCGGCATGTAGTCGAAGAATAGAGTCCGGTCCGACTCGGTGGCAATCGTCGTTAACTCTCCTGTTTTTCCCGAGGGCGCCTTTTTATGAATGAATTCTAAGTTGGTGGTTTTGCCCGAGAGACCTGGACCATAGTAAACCAACTTGACACTGATCTCTCGCTTTGCAATGTTTATCGTTACCATAGGGGTACAGACTTTCTCTAGAGGCCTTAGGATGGGTCTTCCAGGCGAATTCAATAGGGATAGGTTCAATTGTGATGCTAGAGCAGTTCCACAACAGAGTTCACAGACGAGCAATGCTGTGGCGGCCCACTCTTGGGGCCTTTACTCTTAAGAGGCGCTTCGAATAGAAATCTCACGGCAGGATTGATGTTTCATCGCGTGAAATGTCTGGATTGCCCGATTGGATCTTCCTCAGGCAGGAACGATGAGGGTTGCGTCGCGCATGAGGTTGGCGGTCATGCAGGAATGGATGGGGAGTATCTTGACGAGGTCACCAATTTTCAGGCTGTCAATAAAGGCAGGATTGGCCACGATGGTGCCGTGTTCTTGAGACAATTTTTTGAGATAGGCGCCAGCTATGGGGGCTCCCCAGGCTGCGTCTTGCGTTGTGGCTTCGGCGACCTGGCCGTAGTGACGACCATGAATAGGGTCGTCGAGGACTTCCTTTGAGAAGTGCACGCCGCCGCCGTGAATGATGACCTCGTTTCGTGAGGGATGGATGGCGACGACGGGGCAGGCCATAGCGACGGCAATTTGTTCTGGTTGGCAGGAGCCAATGAGGACCTGCATTAAGTCGAAGAAGACGAAGTTCCCAGGGCGTATTTCATCAATGCCTGGGAAATCGTCCATGATGCTGCAGGTCGGGGTGTCGCCAATGGAGAGAATGAGTTCGGGATAATCTTGTGAATATCGGTCTTTTAACTTTGTCAGGGTGGCGATGCTCGCTTTGTGAATGGCGGCGACCTGCTCCCGCGACCGAGCGTCGTAGCTATGTCCTGCGTGGCTTAAGAAGCCTGCAAAGTTCAGTGTTTTGCAGTGGCCCAGGCGCTGGATAATTCGATCGATGGCCTCAACATTGTTTGCTGGGATTCCTGTTCGTCCATAACCTAAATCAATTTTTACAAAGACCTTTGTTTCTTTCGCCAAGCCATTGTCAAGGGCGTCGATGACTTCGTTGGATTCAACTAAGAGACGGATTTCCGCCGCCCTTGTCAGCCTTTGAATGGTATCGAGCGCACGAATATTGACGGGGAAGGCGAGGGTGAGGTCTTTCCAGCCGGCGTTGATAAAGAATTCGGCCATTCTGAGAGAGGACACGGTGATCGCGCTGCTCTCTTCGCGAAACCAAGACGCAACTTCAATTGACTGATGGGTTTTGAAGTGTGGACGGAAGCACAGTCCGTTTTTCCTCGCTTTCAGAGCCATAGCGCGAATATTCTCGCGGCAGCGAGCTTCATTGATAAGAAAGGTAGGATGAACAATCATCATTGGTCCGAGCCTTTGTTTGATTGAGGAAGGGTCTCGATGGCCCATCATGCCTGTTGAGACGATTCGGGACAATCATAGGCCATATTCGGCCTCGGAAGTCTGACTTTTTGGGATAGCGCACGCTCTTGTACTCTTCTCTGATGGCCATCTCCGATGTGATTCATAGGAGCTACGCGATCATTTGTAACGCTGGTAAGAGAATTCTTAGGCTGATTTTAGGTGCAGTTATGAATCGCTGTTTCTATAGAGGAAAGCTTATTCTTGTTGTCATTGCTTCTCGCGTGGGGCTGTTGTTCGACAATTGATTTGTTATAGAGTGACAAAAGCCGCTGTAGACTCGGCCTTTCGACTTCTCGTTTTTTTGGAAAACCGGCCTCCTGAGTCGCCGAATTGGAGCGATCTAAGCTATTCTGTATTGCATGATATTTTTGGAAAGTCGGGGATTTATTCCATTTTCTTGACTTTAATTGTTCTACAGTTTAGAAGGATTCTCTCTTGATCTTCCTCTCCTTCACGAAATTGGCAGGGTAAGCTTGTGTCGTGGCATTGGTTTCATAAACAACTATCCTTAATAATTACCGCGGTCACATTACTCCTCGTCGTCGGTATGCTCGGCGCTGTTTACGTGTTTCGACTTGATGCGCGCACGTCTCAAATAGGGCTCCGAGAAACAGAGCAAGTGAAGACTCTTTTGCGTATTGAGGGGCTCGGCGTTGAAGCCGTGATGCTCAGCCAGTTGTCGAAGAGCACGAGCGCTCTAAATTCGCAGAAGGACAAGGGAACCCGAGATACGGAGGCGCAAGATCGGGTCAGCCAGGCGCGAGTTTTGTTATCGAAGCTTGCTAATGAAATGGGCGCGGAGAGTGGCTTAGAGTTCTCGAATCTCGATCAGCAGCTTCAACTGCTTAGCGACGACCTTCAACGCTGGCGGGTTCTCCGTGGCAAGAAAGAGATAAAAGCGGAGCGTGCTGAGCAGAGTTGTCGGGCGTTCAAGGACGTCTTGCGGAGTGTGTTCTTTCAGTTAAACGACCTATATTTCGGTGGGCTGAGCTCGACCGTCAAGACTAGCAATCAAAAACCACTTCGAGATTTACAGGCCGCATGCTTGAGCATGATGAAGCTTGTTGGAACATTTGAAAACCCGACGGAAGAGTTGTTCAATTCATTAGACAAGAGGATCGAGCAGCTTATCAAGGTCTTTAACGAGCTTGTCACTGATAGTGCCAATGTACAAACAGTGAAGATGACTGACTCGCTTGGGCGCTCTATTCGGGCTTTAAAGAACTCACTCGCGGCTGCAAGAGATGCCGGACGTGCGCTACGACGAGATTCAAAACAGATAAAGGTCCTCTTCACGCAGTTGCAGGGGCGTCGGACGCAGCTCAAGGCGGTCGTTGGAGATTGTGAGTTGAGCACGCTGGGGCGCATTGAGGCGGCGCGTGGTGAGGCTCGAGGGCTGTTCTTTGAAGCGCTCATACTCATTTCCAGTCTCTCTCTTTTTGGAGCGCTGTTCCTGTTGGTCTATGGAGTTAAAGTAGGCAAGGGCATTGTTACTCCGCTAAAGAATGTGACAGAGCGGCTGCGAGGTTTATCGACGAATGAAGGGCCCGTGACGGGGACCATCGTGGAGAAGGCGCTCGATCTAAGCCAGGAGAACGAGATCGGCGATCTATCCAGAGCTGTGCTTGTCATTCAGACTCGGCTTGGACAAGCTTTTAGAGAGGCGCAGAAACATAGCGAGCTGAAGAGTGATTTCCTGGCGAACATGAGCCACGAGATTCGCACCCCTTTGAATGGCTTGCTTGGCATGACTGACTTACTATTAACAACAGAGCTTGATGAGACGCAGAAGGAGTTCGCTCAAATTGCCCAGAAGTCCGGTCAATCATTGCTTGGATTGATCAATGACATTCTTGACTTCTCAAAAATTGAGGCGGGAATGTTAGAGCTTGAACACATTGAATTCAATTTGAGAGAGCTGGTTGAGGAGGCGACAGTCTTGCAAATGGGGGTCGCTTCGGAGAAGGAGCTAGAGCTCTCGGTCCTCTTTAGTAACAAGGCTCC
>JARGOJ010000751.1 GCA_029210225.1 Planctomycetota bacterium | reverse complement strand
GTGATTAAATTTGTCGTGGCCTTGACCTTCTCAGGAGACGCTTTGTTGTCCCCGGGCTTCTTACATGCGGTCATTGAAAGGGCTAATGACAAAGCTAAGAGGCTTAGAAGATAGAGCTTGGATTCTTTTCTCATCGGGACTCCGGAAGATGAAAGGGAGGCAATAAGCCCGTCACACTACACCCTGAGCAAAGCCTGTCAAGGCCTCTTGGCTGCAGATGTATCTAAGAACTCAGGGAAAGTGTGCAGGCCGTAATCTCTTGGGTCAAGCTGATAAATGAAGCCGGAGAGGGGGAGCCTCTGTTCTCGCTTCTTCGAATTGATCCGAGCTTGGATGGAGAGGATCTCTAGGATGTTCTCTTGCCTATGAGAATCGGTGAAGGATTGATGACTGTGCTCTGAGGCCAATTTTCGCAGGAGTTGCATCGCGACTTTGCTGTCCCAGAACTGAACGTTGATCTCGGAGTGATCTTTGTGAAAACTAATGTCGACCATATTAGCCGAGCCGCAATGACCCCAGAAACCGTCGACGATCGCGAGCTTCGAGTGGCAATAAATCTCCCGGTAAGATGGGGTGTTTTGCTCTTCGTTTTCAATCGTGAGGGCCAGGGCGGCAAATGTGAAGTTTGGATAGCTCGCGAGGCGCGCAAGCTGCTCAAAAGTGTCAAAATAGGCCGGTTTTGGAGTTTTCGGCGCTGATTTTTGATTTCTATAGCTCACAGCCTCTCTCTTGCAGTGAACAATGGCGTTCATGGGCTCTCCCGGCACGATAAATACGACCTCTACGTCCCTTTTTAGAGCGCTTTCGAGAGCTTTTAGTAATTGAAGCTCTCCTGGGTGCTGGCTCTCTATGTAAATGGTCGATTGAGCATTCGAGAAGGCCTGCTCGTAGGCTCGCCAAAGGCTATCTTCGCCATTTTTAATAGGAAAAGAAGCTGCGCCCGGGCTGGAGCTTGAATCGTGGTAGATCCCGCCTTTTATGGTCCGGGTGATTTGGAGCGTCGTGTCGCCTCTCTGCTCTGGCACTCTTTTGGGAAACGCGAGGTTCGCGGCGATGGCCTTTGACGGCCAGGGCTTGTTTTTGTGATAGTCAGGCTCGGGAGCGGCTTCATTCCACCGTTGAACGAAGTTGTGAACCACATCGACCGCGCCTGGGCCTTGAATTTCTGCGAAGCTATCATGAATGCTTCGGGGCAATCCTTGGTGGCGAGAGTCGTCGACGGTTTGTCGACCGAGCACCATGCCTCCGACAAAGACGGTCTCAGTCTCTTGGCCCACATCAATGAGCCAGGATTTTTGATGGTGACAGTGGGAGCCGTCCGCTCCCGAGCTATCCCAGCGAATGAGCCAGTCACAGCCCTGTTTTCTTAAGAACTCTCGGTGTTTAGGGCTGTCATGGAAGACGTTGGGGCTTGGGAAGCGAGGGTTACTCCAGAACAGGCCCCGGACGTCTAATCCTCGGTGGTGGGCGTCGTTCATAAGTTCCCAGAAGGATCTCCCGCTGGGGAAGACAAAGTCGTCGGCGATGAAGCTGATCACGGCCCAAAAAGACTGAGTGGCTTGGGCGAGGGCGACTTCGAGGCGCACATAAAAGTCTTGGCCGTCTATCAAGAAAGTCAGGCGATTCCCCGGGCGCGGAGGATAGGAGGCGAAGCTTGGGGGGATGGGGGGGATATGTCTGAAGTCGGTCATGGACCCGTCCTGATGGCGCGAGTTAAGTTAAGGTCTTCGATAAAGCAATATCTTTGGAGCTGGGACTGTGAACAAGGATGATAAACGATCGGTGCTGTTGACAGGGGTGACCCGGGGGCTTGGGGCGGCCATGCTGGAAAAGTTCCTGAGTATGGGGCACTCTGTGGCCGGTTGCGGACGCTCCAAAGACAAGATCGATGCGCTCTCCAAGCGTTATCCTGGGGCTCACTTGAGGGCTGTCGATGTCAGTGACTTCGCCGCGGTTTCGCAGTGGAAGACCGCGGTGCTCGCCGATATGGGGACTCCCGATCTGCTCTTAAACAACGCAGCACTTATCAATGAGAACCTTCCTTTATGGGAGGTTCCCGTCGATGAGTTCGCCGCGGTGATCGATGTCAATATAAAGGGCGTCTTCCATGTGGTGAAAGCCTTCACCCCGGCCATGATTGAGGCCGGGCATGGGGTCATCGTCAATTTTAGTTCAGGGTGGGGACGCTCGACGGCGGCGGACGTGGCGCCCTATTGCGCGACCAAGTGGGCGATAGAGGGCCTCAGCGCCGCTCTCGCTCAAGATTTACCCTCAGGAATCTCCGCTATGGCCTACAACCCGGGGATCATTCATACGGAGATGCTCGAATCTTGTTTTGGGGAAGACGCCAAGTCTTTTCCCAACCCAAAGACCTGGGCTGAGTCTCAAGTGCCGTATTTACTCTCTCTCGGGGCGAAGCAGAATGGCCGTCCGGTTTAAGCTGCAAAATCCAGAAGTCCGTTGTGAGAGCGACGTCGTCTAAGGGCCTGTGTACTTTTTCTTCGGGCCTGGCTTGGAGGTGGCATATGTTCTTGATCAACTTCGTGATCGCGTCCTTTTTTGTGCTCAGCTATGTGAGCGTCAATCAACGAGATTTTAGCGTGCGGAAAACAAGCCGAACTTTTGGTTCTAGGCGCTGCGACAGTTGTCAGCGTCGCGCCAGCTTTCAAGAGATTAGAGAGAAGTTCGCCTGCCCACACTGTGGCGTCTCAGTGTTCGCTTAATGCCTGCGATCGCCTGGGGTTTCGCCTCCCATGGGACCTCGATCAATTTTCGCCGACCTTCCTCCTATTTGCTTTATCGATGGTATTCGCGGTCTTTGCACTGGGGACCATTCTTGAATACTCCGTCGAAAGAATGAAGCGACCCGATTTCTGATCGTTCTGAGGGAATCACTGAATCAAATTGACAGTTGTTTCGCAGCCTGAGGTCTAAGGGTTCAATCGCTTTGCACCCGTAGCAAAATTGGCCAATGCGCCTGATTGCAAATCAGGAAATGTCCCGGTTCAAGTCCGGGCGGGTGCTTCGAGCCTGAAGCAATGATATACATTGTTCAGGCTCGTTCTCATTTGAGAAGAACTTGGTCAAAGAATTGGGGAACCCGTGAAGCCGGCTATCAAGTGCATAAAAGTTTTGTGGGAAGTGTTAGGGGGGGCTAAGTAATCGGACTAAACTCAAGTTTACTGACCCATAGAATCGACTGGTCTATATGAATTCACACGATAGCTCTCTTTTTAGAACTCGGAAAAATATCGCGTGTATTGAACCCCGATAATAGGATATTGTTAGTTTGTTTGAGAGGTGGTGCGAGATGACCGCTACTGGTGTTTATACTCTTCCTGAACTTTCCAAACTCGTCGGCATAAAGCCTGACCGAGGTCGGAGATGGTTTAACGGAAAAGGCACAAAGGGCGGGAAACGTCATGTGGAGCCCATGTTTACTCCAGACTACGAGAGAAGGAAAGATGGAGCTACTGTACTCAGTTTCTATAATCTTATCGATGCGCTGGTTGCAAGTAAATTTGCTCAGTTCGGAGTTCCTACAAAAGAGATAAAGAGGGTCTACCGATTTTTATCTGAGGTTTTTAATTCAAAACATGCATTCTGCAGAAAAGACCTAATGACAGACGGGCAAAGTATCTTTTTGCGTCTTGAAGAGAATTCTCAGCAAAATTTGTTTCAACTCCCTGAGATGCAAGGGCTTTTCAGGGTCATGGTCGACTGTCTTCATAAGGTTGATTATGATGAGAATGGATTCGCAAATCGTTGGAGGATTGCGGAGGGAATACTCATTGACCCCCGGTATCGTTTTGGTCAACCGATGGTAGAGAATGCAAAGATTTCAGCGGATGTTCTTGCCGACGCCTATTTTGCCAATGGTCGGAATGAAGAACTAATTGCTAGTTGGTATCAAACAAGTCCTCAAGAAGTATTGAACGCTGTCAAATTCTGTAGGCAATTAGCCGCATGATCTTTGTTGTTGACGAAAATATGCCGCCTTGGTTGGCAGGAATGATAGATTGTTATGAACAGGGGGTGAGAAGGGGACACCGCTGTCTCCATGCTCGCGATCTTGGCTTTGCAGGTGTTCCCGATGAAGAATGGATCAAAAAGCTAGACGACATATCCGACCGGGTTTCAATTCTAACTGGGGATAAAGCAATACTGAGAACAGCCAATGAGAAGGCTGCGGTTGTTTTTGCCAAAGTTCATTTCTTCCGATTTGCGCCAGGCTGGAGCAAAATCAATGCAAGGGATAAGGCCCTGGAATTATTGAAAATATGGGATAAAATTGAAATAGAATCTAGGCATGAAACTCCTTGTGTCTATGGTGTTAAGGCAAGCGGTTCAATAGTTAGGCTTAGGCCAACGAGCGATTATTAACAGGCTCTAACCACACCTATCTTCTCACGAATCACCATGTCATCATCGACGGGTGATTCTCGAAAAATCAATCACGCCATCGACTAAAATTCCAGAAAATCGCCTTTTAGAACTTTCTAATCTTAACTTGGATTCAAGTTTTTGGGCCCTCAACATACTCACATAGTATTTAGGGAAAGACACCAATTTCTTGTGCTTCTAGGCTGCGTATGTGTATTCATAGTGCTGGCTTTGTTCATAACTTACTGAAACAATGAGCCCGCTTTAATCCCAATTCTAGGTTTCAATGACGTGACTGAGACTCCAGTAAAAACACCAAAGTTCAAAATACTCCTCCGCGTGCTGTTCTCTCTCATTCTCTTCCTTGTTCTCGGAGAGAATACGAGCCGGACCGTCTTAAAGTCTCACACAGCGCTTCATAAAGACGAGCGCAACCTGGTCTATGACCATCA
>JARGOJ010000750.1 GCA_029210225.1 Planctomycetota bacterium | reverse complement strand
ACCTTAGCGCGCATCGTGCTTGCGAACTACTTCGCCGGCTGTGTTCTCATGCCCTATGAACGATTCGTCAAGGCGGCCCAATCAGAGCGCTACGACGTTGAGGTTCTGGGTCATCGCTTCCGATCCAGCTACGAGCAGGTGTGTCACCGCCTCGCCACCCTCAGGCGACCGGGCTTAGAAGGCGTCCCCTTTCATATGGTTCGCCTCGACATTGCAGGAAACCTCTCCAAGCGCTTCAGCGCCTCAGGGATGCGCTTTGCCAGGTTCAGCGGCGCCTGTCCGCGCTGGAATGTCCATCAAGCCTTCCTCACACCTGGCCTGATTCGCGTTCAAATTTCAGAGCTTGAAGACGGACATCACTACTTTTGCTTCGCCCGCACCATTCGCAAAGACCGAGGTTCCTACAACGCGCCACAGTCCATTCACGCCGTCGGAATGGGATGCGAAATGGATTACGCCGATCAGCTGGTCTATGCCGATGGCATTGACTTTAAGAACTATAAAAAGAACGCAGTCCCCATTGGAATCACATGCCGGCTTTGCGAACGCCCGGATTGCGAACAGAGAGCATTCCGCCCGCTCAACCAAAGCTGGGATCTAACTCCCGACTCTCGCGGCATGTCACAATTCATGAAGATTGAAGATGTCTAAGTCAACGCAGCATTACCGAGAAAGGCAAATCATAAACTCACTGAGCCGCGACCAGTAATTTTGGATCGTCGAGGCATCTCGCATGCTATCGGCCTCAAAGGACACAAGCCAGCAAGCCACACCCATGAAGACTGAGCGAGCTTGCGCCCGAACTGCGTCCTCCATCTCCTTCAACGACACATGCTCCAAGCTTTGACAATACAAACTCAAAACAGCCTGCCAATTGGCCGCCAGGAAATCGGCCTTCATAGCCGCTAACAATTGAGCAGCGTCAATACTTGGGTGGCCATATGCGGCATTTTGCCAATCGAAGATAATTAACCTTGAATCGTCGATGATGAAGTTTTCACCATGAAGATCGCCGTGAACAAGGGTCAACGGCTCCTGAGAACTATTCAATCGATCTTCTAGAAAGCGGGCCTTGTCGTAATTGGACACAGCGTCTATCAACGCTTCCGACAGTCTATATTTACCCATCTCAATTAATTTCGGCCACTGTCGCTCAAAATGCTCGACGAAGTTCTTCAGTCCCTCTCCAGTGACTGTTTTCGTCGGCCAGGACTCAAGGGATTCCGACTTCCACCACATTCGTTCAAAGTTCGCCAAGTCGACCATTGCGGCCTTCGACTGCTGAACGGTGAGCCCCTCCAAACAATGCCCTGGGTTGGCCGCAGAGAGGTCCTCTAAGACGAAGACAAAGTGCTGATTCTCGCCATCACTCGCAGCGAAGTAACACGTTGGGATCGGAGCGGCGTGACTCCCGCATAATTCTGAATAGAACTTTAACTCCCGTTCATACAAGCCATGACCATGCTTCGTCGCCCAAGCCGGCTTGTTTAATTTTACGATCACCGAACTTGGGGCTTCCTCGGCACTCTTCAATGACCATCGTTGCACAACCGAGGTGACAGGAATCCCACCAAGAAGAGGCAATTCTTCAATGGCATTGACGATCACTGGCTTTTTAAAATGCTGGCTCAAGCACTGAGAAAACCAATCGGGGCTCAATTCTGCAGCGGACCTCGGAACATTGATTTTCTCAGACAAGAACTCCGACTCCCAATTCAATATTGATTTCCAATTCAGAGCATTTTTAATTGAGCGAGACGCTTTGTGCCGTCGCCGAAGCGCTGCCCGCGCCAGCCTGCTTTTCTTAACAGAGAGAAATACAAGTTGCAAAGCGGAGTATCATTCTTAAATTTCAAGTGCTCTCCTGTCTTAATGTGATTCCCTCCCCCAGCGAGCAAAATAGGCAAGTTGTTATGGTTATGTCGATTGCCATCACCAATTCCACTACCAAAGACAATGAGTGTATTATCCAGGAGGGTTCCTTCGCCTTCTTTGACCTTCTTCATTTCTTCTAAAAAGCGGGCAAAGCGTGCGACATGAAATCGATTAATCGTCGCGATCTTCATGTGTTTTTTCCGGTCTCCGCCGTGATGAGAGAGACGGTGATGACCCTCTCGAACACCTAGGAATCGATAGCTCCGGTTCGACCCAGCGTTCCCCATCATGTAGGTCGCGACCCTCGTAGAATCTGTTTGGAAGGCGAGACGAATGAGATCAAACATTTGATCCATATGTTGAGCGGGATTGTTCGGAATTCCTTTTGGCACTTTGTAGTTCTCGGCGGGGGAACTTTTCTTCTTCGCCGGGTTCTGAATTCGTTTCTCAACCTCACGCACTGAATCAACGTATTCGTCGAGCTTTTGTTGATCACTCTTTCCGAGGCCCTTGCGTAGTTTTTTGGCATCTTGAAGCACCGCATCGAGAATACTGGCGCGACGCTTCGATCGTGCGTCGCGCTCGCCATCTGTGAGCCCATCCTTGTTGGACTTAAAGAGACGATCAAAGACTCGCTGAGGAACTATTTCTTTCGCGTTGGGGCTACGCTCGCTGCGCCAAGACACATTCGAGGAATAGGCACAGCTGTAACCTGAGTCGCAGCTCCCCGCCATGCGGCCTCGCTCAATACCGAGCTCAAGACTAGGGAATCGAGTGTTTCGCCCCAGGGATTTGGCGGCGACCTGGTCAACACTCATCCCCACTTTAATGTTGGCTCCTCCGGTTTTTTTGGGATGCATCCCCGTCAGAAAAGTGGCTGCAGCCCGGGCGTGATCCCCAGCCCCATCGCCGTGTGCCCGTCCCGCATCGAGAGATAAACCAGTGAGGACCGAGAAGTCGTCTTTCACTTTGTGGAGGGCTCTCAAGGTCGGAGGCAATTCATATTTCGCGCCCATGGCCGTCGGAATCCAATGAGGCATATGCATACCGTTGGGAACAAAAACAAAGAGCAGCCTCAACGGATGCTTATTGACATCTGCGGCCTCCGCTAATTGCCCCAGGGGACCCAACGATTCTAAATAGGGCAACGCCAATGCTGCGCCGACTCCCCTAAGGAACGATCGCCGTGAAAAAGACCAGTCATTTCGTCTTGTCATTGTTTTCCCTTTTCGACCGTTTTTCACCGCGACGCTTTTGGAAGGCGTCGGATTTAACTATTTGAACAATCAGTTCTGCCAGTTGATATCTCGGAGCAATGCGCTGAACCACTGAGTCTAGCAGGGCTGCATCGCTGGGAATGTTTCCCCGTCCGAGGGCATAGACCATAAGGTTCCGAGCTAAGCCTCGGACAATGCGAACTTTCTTAACTCTTAAATTGTCGAGCAATCCATTCAAACCGGAGAACTTTTTGCCCCCTGGTAACTGCGCCGAAACATCAATCACTTTTCCATTCATGCGTGTTCGGAAGGCGCCGATGCCATCAAAGTTCTCTAGCGCGAATCCAAGAGGATCCAAGCGATCGTGGCACACAGCGCATTCTTTTTTAGCGCGATGCTGTTCGAATCGCTCACGTATTGACAGGCTCTTCGGTCCAGACTTTGCAATCGGAGCCAAGCTGTCGGTGCCTGGAGTAGGAGGAGGAGGAGGATCGTCTAGGAGGGCTTCAAGGACCCATTTCCCGCGCTTTACAGGCGAGCTGCGGGTTGGGTTGGAACTAATGGTCAAAATACTCGCGTGCCCTAAGAGTCCGCCTCTTCCTTTGGCAACACGGACGCGGCGCCAGCGAGGTCCCTTAACCGTGTTCATTCCATAATGTTTGGCGAGCCGACCATTCACAAAGGTAAATTTCGCGTCGAGGAAATCACTGATGCTGCGGTTCTCTCTTAGGATGGCCTCGAAGAACATCTCGGTTTCAATTCGCATATCTTCGCTCAATCGAGCGCTGTAGCCTGGGAAGATATCTGGGTCGGGAGAGCTCGTTGCGAGACGACGTAGTTGCAGCCATTGCCCGGCGAACTGCTCAACAAATCTCGAACTTCGAGGGTCGTCAAGCATCCGCCTCACTTGTTTCTCTATCTGCTGACGAAGTTTGCCTGAGTCTGCTACCAGATCAAGCTCTCTGTCGGGAAGACTGCACCACAAGAAATAGGACAATCGCGTCGCCAATTCGTGATCGGAGAGGCGATGGATAGCCTTTTCATTGTCTGGATCATTGTCTTTCTCGACTCTATAGATGAAATGGGGCGAGACAAGCAAGTAGCTAAGAGAACTCCTCAATCCTTCTTGAAAAGACTCACCTTGCGCAATCGTCGTTTCAAAGAAACTAAGGACGCGATTCACTTCCGTCTCTGTTGGAGGCCGACGATAAGCGCGTCGGGTCAATGCAGTGAGTATTTTTTTTGCGAAGCCAGACCATTGAACTCGCGCCTTTGGAACGGCCCCAAAGCCTGAAAGATAATCTTCAAAGGGAGTCTTTGTGGGGGCAGTCAGCGGGCCTTTAAGTTCGAGCCAATCCGCTCCAAAGTTGCGGTCCCGCCTGTTCTTGTCTTTCGCGCCCGGATTCCAGTAATCATTGAGAAAAGCGACGGAAAGAGTGTGGGTTCCTGGCTTGAGTTTGACCTTCACTTTGAAAACACCGGGGTTCCTTAGCTCATTTGGAACGGACATAGTGTCTATGTTTAGACCATTAACCTTCATTGCCATACGTGCGTCTTCCGGTCCCGCTTGTTGGCCAAAGACCCGCGCACGGAAAACATAGTACCCGGCCCAGCGGACTTTGACAGTCGTGCTGAAGCTCCCATTGGTTGAGAGGATCGCGTATCCCCCCTTGTTGCCGCCTCGCCCTTCCCGTGTAATGTTCGCGGCCTTCCATCGCCTGGAAACCGGATTGAACTCGCGAACAGCTG
>JARGOJ010000749.1 GCA_029210225.1 Planctomycetota bacterium | reverse complement strand
ATCCCACACACGAACGTGGTAACCCGCGGTGTATATTTTCTTCCCTTCCAAGCCGAATTCAACATTGTAAATGAGATCGTTCTCCCCCATTTTTTTAATGAGCTGAGCGTTCTCCACGTCCCAAACTTGAGTGCTCAGTCCACCGCTGACCAACCGTCGTCCATTAGGAGAGAAGGCAACGTCCATGACCTTTCCCGCCTTATTGTCAAACTCATGAAGCAACTGCTTCGTTTTAATGTCCCAAACCGCCAGGGAGGATACTTGGTTCTTAATTTCAGTGTCTTCTAATTGCGAGCGCAATCCTAGCCATGCTTTTTTGGGAGACTGAAGGAATGACTTAATGACAACTTGCTTCGACTTACTATAGCGATCGACGCCCCCGGCAGCCAGTAGTCGGCCGTCATCCGAGACATCGCTCCCCAAAGACAGCCGCCCTCGAAATGGGAATTCTTTCACAATCGTTTGATCTTGAGACTTCCAAAGATGCCAGAAGCCATCCCGTCCAGCGCTTACAAACAATTGAGTATTCGGTATCCAGGCAATCCCCTCCACTTGCGCCGTTGAGTATGCGTAATTCTGAACCTCTCTTTTATTCTTTATATCCCACAAGCGGCTTGTTCCATCTCGACTGCCGCTCAATAAGAAGCGACCATCAGGACTAAAAATAAGACGCCCAACTTTGCCACGATGCCCTGGAAAGGTCGCGATGATTTTCTCCGAGGCCAAGTCCCAAACCCGAAGTACAAAATCGCCCCCAGAGCTTGCACCGTATAGACCATTAGGAGAGACCGCGACAGCGTTCAGCGCCAATTCATGGCGCAGCAGCTTTAACTGCTTGCCCGTCGCCAAGTCCCACACTCTCATAGTTCTGTCGAAACCAACCGTGAGACAGATGCGAGAATCTCTCGTCACTGCGACGCAAGGAACATTGGAATTGTGGCCTTCCAACTTTAAAATCAGCTTACCGGTGTTGGCATCAAGCACAACAGGTACATTGTCTCCCGGCGCGACTAGTATTTTCGCCCCATTGGCCAGATATTGAATACTCACAACTTCATTTTCAGGCCCTTGGAACTCCCACTGCACCTTCTGATCCTTCAAGGTCCAGCAACGAACATAGTCGTCAATTCCACCGGTCACCAATTGAGTGCCATTGGGACTAAATTCAATAGAGCGAATTGTTCCCTTGTGTCCCGTCCACTCTTTCAATTTTTGCCCTTTGAGAATGTCCCAAAGCTGATTTTCTCCCCGCCCTGTCCCCAAAGCCAGGAAGCGCCCCGTCGGGGAAACGCTGACAGAGTAAATGGGACTATTGCTGGCACGAATTGACAAAATTGGCGGCGGCGAACGGCGAAAAAGAGTCCAAAGAGGCATATCCCCAGGGAGCGCTGATTGACCAATTTCAGAAAAGATCTCCGATGCCCTCGAGTAACGACGGGAGGCGGCAAAGTCGAGCTTCGCGAGCTGGAGCGCCTCTCCCTGCGCGACAAGGCTGTTACCGTATTGAAGGAACGCCTCTCCTCGCGCAATTTCGGCCTTCGCACGTTGCTTCTCCGACTCTAGACGGGCGACTTCCTCGAGCTTCTGGGCGGCCAGCGCCTTCGTCTTCTGACGCTCCGATTCTTTCCTGGCCCGCTCCGCTTCATCACGGGCGATATCCGCCTTCTTCTTCTCGTCCTTAGCAATATCCCGCTCGCGCTCAGCGAGCTGTTTCTGGTCACTCACTAAGAAGTAGGCCACCGTCATGACAACTGTCAGAAGAACAGCCGCAAAGCCCAGGCCATAGCGTGCTAACTGAGCCGTCCTGGCGGCGCTTTCAATCTCGTATTTCCGCTGCTGAATGCGCTCCTTCAGCTCCTTGGGAGGAGCCCCCAACCTTTCGAGCGCTGCCGTCTGGGCTTCAGCTAGGCCAATGTCATTGTGAAACAATGCCGCCTCAGCGTAGACGAGCCGCGTTGTTTGCTCTCCAACGATCGCTTCCTTGTTTTCCTGCCAGAGCATTTGCGCCTGACGGAAGCCATTCACGGTTTCGGAGAAGTCATCGTAGAGTTGATTTCTCTCCGATTCATTCATCTGGCGATCCGCCTCCTCAGCGCCAGTTTTCATTTCTTCAAAAGAAGCTCGACAGTGAGACAGCAAGTCGTCGGAGACCCTTGAAATAGCGAGGCTCTCTCGGTGATTAAGATATTGCTCCAGGCGTCCCCTAAACTCATCGACAGATTGAATTCGGCTGTCAACATCTTGCTTTAACGCATGAATACAAAGCTCTGCTAACTCCTTTGGAACCCCAGAGTCAAAGCTCGGTGTTTCCGATTTCTGGGCGGCGAGAATGACCTGGAGGAACTTACTGCCGAGATGGGGCGGGCGGTTTGTGAGAATCTCATGGAGTATCGCACCCAGCAGGTAAACGTCGGTCCAAGTGCCAATCTTCCGACCTAAACCAAAGGCCTGCTCCGAGGACATGTATTGGGGTGTGCCAATTGGGCCCCGAATTTCGTCCACAGGCTTCGTTCGATAGGCTTGTTCTTGACCCTCTGGGTGCTTCAACTCCGCCGCGACGCCCCAATCCATGACATAGACTTCTCCGTAGTCTCCAATCATGACGTTGGACGGTTTCAAATCGAGATGGACGAAGCCTTTGCTGTGGGCATACTCGACGGCGTGGCAAACACTCTGCAAAAGCTTCAAGTGTTCCACTTGATCATAGATCTTCTTGTCTCTCGGTGCTGCTTTGCCGTTTTCTTCCGCCGTGTTCCTTGCGTGGCGATGACTCGCACGAATGATCGTTGACCACTCTTGACCTCCTACCATTTTCATAGCGAGGAGGATTTGATCTCCGGCCATTTTGCCGAGATCGTGAACCGGAACAATATTTGGATGATCAAGGAGGCCTACGACTTGGGCTTCGGCGGTGAACTTTTTCCGAATGCGTTCGTCTCGGGCTTTCTCTGGGATGATGCACTTGACCGCGACGTCCCGATCAAGGTTCACTTGGCGCGCTTGATAGACAATTCCCATGCCGCCTTGGCCGAGCACTTTTCCCAATTGATAGACAACACCCGTTTCTGTTTCTTCCTCGTCCGATTCTGCGGGGACCGTGTTTTCAAAGATCTCGGTCTCGTCCTCAGCGCCATCTCGACTTTCATTTTCGATGGTCGATCCCAAACCTGGATTTGTTTTGTCCCCGGACATGGAGACTCCGGGTAAGCTGGTGGAAGTGAGGAGTAATGAGTCTTCGGGCTCGGCTTTATAGGTATGACTGGGGTCGCAAGTATCCGGATCGAGATCGGGAAACCAAGTCTTAAAGTTCGTTTTTAGATCGTCATTCATTGTTGAAACAAGCTTTCCAAAACGGTCCGAGGAAGAATTCAGCTCTTGAAAACGAGTCAGGATACCAAGAGCTTGCCAGATGATAGAGCTTGGGGGCTCGACTTTCAGTTTTCCTTCTCATTTCGCGGCGGCATCTGTCGCAACCCTTGAAGGACCGACTCACTTGCAGATAATGGCGAATATTGTTTCTCACTGACGAGGCATCATTCATGTTCAAGAAGATTTCTGAGACCTTTCTAGACAGCCGACGGCGAAAAATACTGAGTCTCTTGTTCCTAGGGACCTTATTTTTGGTGGTGCTGTTCTTTGCGTTGCCGAACATTGTCGCTCGGTCCGTGAATCGCGTTCATGGTCCCGGTCCCTATCCGGTGACTCCTAACGCCAAGGAGATGCATAAAGACTTGGTCATCATCGATCTCCACGCGGACTCACTGCTCTGGGACAGAGATTTACTTATTCGCAGTCAATACGGCCACGTCGATTTGCCACGAATGATCGAAGGCAACTTAGCCTTGCAGGCCTTCACAATTGTCACGAAAGTGCCGATGAAGCGTGCCTTCTCAGGGAACGAGATTCCAGCGGACGTCACAATTAAAGCGCTGGTCATGGCCCAGCGCTGGCCCCGAGCAACTTGGACAAGCCTTCACGCGAGAGCGCTCTATCAAGCAAGGCGCCTCCACGATTTAGAGAAGCGCTCCAAGGGGCAATTCCGTGTCATTAAAAGCCAGGAGGAATTGACGAAGTATCTCAAGGAGCGTAAGGAGAATCCGAAGCTCGCCGCTGGTTTTCTTGGTATTGAAGGAGGCCATTGCCTTGAAGGAAAGCTGGAAAATCTAGATGAGCTGTTTAATGCCGGAGTCAGGATGTTTGCGCCGACTCACTTCTTCGATTCGGAGCTTGGCGGTTCGGCCCATGGGAATACATTGAGCGGTCTGACTGAGTTCGGACGCGCCGTTATCAAGCGCATGGAAGCCCTGGGAATGGTCGTGGATGTGGCCCACGCCTCTCCTCAGTTAATCGATGACATCCTCGCTATGGCGACGAAGCCAATCTTTGTGTCTCACACGGGAGTCAAGGGGACTCACGACAGCCCTCGCAATTTGAGTGACAAGCATATTAAAGAGATTGCCAAGGGTGGGGGAGTGGTTGGCATCGCCTTCTTTAAGAGCGCAACCGGAGGCGTCGATATGGACTCGGTGGTCAAAGCCATGGACCATTGCCGAAACATCGGCGGAATTGACTGCGTCGCGCTTGGGTCAGACTTTGACGGATCAGTCGCGATGCCCTTTGACAGCAGCCAAATGGACCAATTGACTTCGGCCCTGTTAGAGAAGGGCTGGAGCCAATCGGATATTAAAAAGACTATGGGTGAGAATGTGCTGAGGGTTCTCGAAAAGACCTTTCCAAAGAACTAATTCAATGCCTCAGTAATTCATAATCACTGATCATTAAAAATCGATGGTGAGAGATAGCTGGGCGAAGTCGACATCGGTGTCCGAGTCGGTGGTGCGATAGTAT
>JARGOJ010000748.1 GCA_029210225.1 Planctomycetota bacterium | reverse complement strand
TGGGCCACGCCGGCTCCGACCCCGAATATCGCTACCGCAGCATGGAAGATATCGAAGAGAGCGAAGCCCAAGACCCCCTGCTCAACACCGCCAGCCAAGCCGTCGAGCTTGGCCTCATGAGCCCCGCCGAGGTCCTCGATCAATATGAGTCGATCCTCGAACAAGCCCGGGCCGCCGGCCACGAAGCCAAATCTCGTCCCCGCCATGAGAGCCCTGAGACCATCATGGAGCCCCTGGAAATTGAAACACCCAGCCAGGCAAGCCCCATCAAAGACCCAGAGAAGCGCAAAGAATTCTGGAAGGGCAAGCTGCCAGAAAAAGGCAAGGCGAAGCACCTCGCCAAGCTCCTGAACATCGCCCTCCACGACATGATGCGCGAGGACGAACGCATCATCATGTTCGGAGAAGACGTCGCCATCAAAGGCGGCGTCTACACCGTCACCACCAACCTCTACAAACGCTTCGGACTCGCCCGCGTCTTCAACACCCTCCTCGATGAGCAAGCCATCCTGGGATTAGCCATTGGGGCCGCCCAAACCGGCCTGCTCCCCATCCCCGAAATTCAATACCTCGCCTATCTTCACAACGCCGTCGACCAAATCCGCGGAGAAGCCTGCTCCCTCAAGTTCTTCTCCGAAAGCCAATTCACCAACCCCATGGTCGTTCGCATCGCATCCTTCGCCTACCAAAAAGGCTTTGGAGGACACTTCCACAACGACAACAGCATCGCCAGCCTCAGGGACATCCCCGGACTGATTCTGGCCGCCCCCTCGACCCCCGCCGATGCTGTTCATATGCTCCGCGCCTCAGTCCGCATGGCGAGTGAGAGCGGCGCCGTCGTCGGATTCCTCGAACCCATTGCTCTTTACATGACCAAAGACCTGCTCGAAAACGGTGACGGCCTCTGGCTTGAAAATTACCCTGCTCCAGACAGCCCTTTCGAAGCCTTCGAGCCCGCCTTCTATGGTCCAGAAGACAGCGAGCTGCTCATCATCACCTACAGCAACGGTCACTATCTCTCCCGACAAGCCCAGGCAGACCTCGCCAAAGATGGCCACAAAGTACGAGTGATGGACCTCCGTTGGCTGCTGCCATTAAACGAAGAGGCCATCGCCGACGCCGCTCGAAAGGCCAAGCAAGTGCTCATCGTCGACGAAGGCCGGAAAACCGGAGGCATCAGCGAAGCCATTTTCACAATCCTCACTGAAAAAGTCGGCGGAGACTGCTCTCGCTGGCAACGAATCGTCGGCCACGACACCTTTATTCCCCTTGGCCGAGCCTGGACCTACGTGCTGCCCTCCCGGGAAGGCATTTATCAAACCGCAAAAACAATGCTTGGCGCTTAAGCCCTAGAAAAGGAAAGCTCCCATGACTCAACGCTTCCTCGTCGTCGCCCCGGGCCGAGGCACTTATGGCCGCAAAGAGCTTGCTTGGCTCAGCAGCGGGTCCTTCTCTCCTCGCGCCCTCGAAATTTTGGCAAAAGCCGACGCCGCACGATTGAAGGCAGGGCTCCCAACGATCACTGAATTAGATAGCAGCGAGAAGTTCCGCCCCAGTCTTCATCAATCCGGAGCCAATTCTTCCGCCCTCATATTCACACTGGCGGCCATGGACTTCGTCACCCTCGAAGATCGCCTCGGGGACCAGGGAAAAATCGCCGGGGTGCTCGGCAACTCCATGGGCTGGTACAGTTCACTCTTTACCAGCGGACATCTCTCCTTTGAAGACGCCTACTCTATTGTTGAAACCATGGGTCAACGGCAAAAAGACGGGCTCATCGGCGGGCAATTGATTTATCCGGTCTGCAATGATCAATGGCAAATCATTGATGGGCGCATCGCCGAAGTGGAACAGCAAATTGAAGAATTGAATAAGCAAGATGGAATTGAAGTCTATGTCTCTATCTACTTAGGGGGAAACCTCGTTCTAGCAGGGAACAACGCTGGCCTCGACGCCCTGAAACAGAGCCTCCCAGAGATTGAAATGGGGAGCCACAAATACCCCTTTCAATTAGCCATGCACTCCGCCTTTCACACGCCCCTTTTAAGCCCCGCCTCTCTCGACGCGAAAGCCCACTTTGCAGGCTCTCCACTGTCTTGGCAGCGGGGAAAATATCCATTAATCGATGGTCGGGGTTACCCCTGGCTTCCTTATGGCGGCTCCGACTCCGTGGCCCTCGCAGACTACACCCTTGGGCATCAAGTCACAGAGAGCTACGACTTCAGCACTTCTGTGAGAATTGCGCTGAGAGAATACAACCCCGACCAAGTGATCTTACTCGGACCAGGATCAACCCTCGGGTCGAGCATTGCGCAGACGATGATCTCGGAGCGTTGGCGTGGAATCAAAAGCCGTGACGACTTTATGAACGCTCAAGAAAACCCAAATCGTCCCCTTGTTGCTTTAGGACGAAGTGAACAACGCGACGCCTTCTTCGCCCGCTTATCAACAGGAGTGTAGAGCTATGGAAGACGAGCTTCCAATTGTCGAAGAAGAAAGCCAGAAATCCTCGCTCCCCCTATGGCCAGCCGGGCCAGACAACGACCAGCGCATTGATTGGCTCATAAAGAATAGAGGCCTCAAGACCCCTGCCGGCAAAGGCTTTATTTTCATCGCCCCCAATGTCCCCCCGGAGAATTTTGGCCGAGACATGACCATTTACAAAGCGCAGCTCTTCGACGACGTATCAATTGGTCATGGCTCCATACTCTATGACGCCGTTCTAAAAGGCCAGAGCGTCCTTGGAGACGGCTGCGAATTAGGCGCCGGGGGCAGCGTCACCGTTGACCAGAGCTTCCTCGGCAATCGCGTTCATGGCTCTCAAGGATCCATTAAAGACGCGGTCATCCTCGACGACGCCCAATTCGGCTTCGGCACCAGCATCCGCCAAGGCTGTTTAATTGATGCCGAAGCGAGCCTCGGTCAGTCGAACGACCTAAAAAATACTTATATGGGAGTCGCCACTCTCCTCGGCAGCTCCACAAACTTCTGTGACATCGCCTTTTGCGGCGGCCGCCCCAGTCCAACGGTGGCACAATCAGAAATAGGCAGTGGGACAATTCATTTCAACTTTGGCATTCACGGAAAGAAATGGGGCAGCTGGATCGGTTCTATTGAGAGCCTATTCCTCGACCGCGAGCGTTGTTTTATGGGCGGGCGCACCAGTCTTATCGGGCCCGTCATTGTCCCCGATGGAATCGTCACGATCGTCGGATCTCAGATTCGCAATCCCTTCAATGTGTCATTAGAGAATTACCAACAGGCGCTTGTTTCAAGACCAGCCATGAATGAGGACTTTGACAAGGAATTGAACCTCGACATTTACGGTCAACACCTGGCCTCAAAGTACCTTCTCACCCGTGAGATCATTGCCCGTTACCGCGCCTTAAGCTCATGGTTCCGCGTCGTTCGATCCTTTATTGGTGACCGAGAAGAGCAAATCCTCGCGGCCCGACGCATCCTCTCCCATGTTGTCGCTGAGCGATTGAAGTGGATCAATGAGATCGCCCGAGAGTTGCCAAAGTCAATTGAGCAATTAAGAGCTGTTAAAAAGCCGTTCAACGCTCACGCTCAAACAAAGATTCGCAAGCTATGGAAGGATCCGGAGCTTACTAAAGCCCTTGGCACCATGGATCCTCTCTCAAAAGACACGATCTTCCTCGAAAAGACCTTCATCGAGGCCCTACACACGAGCCTCGACAGCACAACTTTAAAAGGGTCGGTGAGTGAGCGAATAAAACTCATACCTGAAGAAGTGAAGGTCCAAGGACGCGCCTGGCTTGCATCGATTATCAAAGAGAGCACTGACCTGAAGGTCACTTGACCTGGGAAACATTATTCCCCAAGCCAAGCATAGACGGTCAGCGTCGCAAAAAAGATGAGCGCGACCGTCGCCGTTAAGACCGGGCCGAAGAAGCGCGCCATCACCAACAACGCAATGCAGCCGATGAAGATGAGCATCCAAATCCATGGGAAAGAGTCGCTTTCAGACTCGCTTGCAGCATTCTTTGGCGCTGAGTGAGCAGCGGGGGTTTTCTCAGAACCCTTTGGAGCTTCAGGGCTGCCCCCGAAAGACGCCTCTAGCTCTTTAATCTCTAGAGTCTTTAAGGCCGCGCCAGCGTCTTCAAAGCGCTTCTCATAGCGGGTGTAACAGCTCTCAAAGAGCGCGTCGAAGTCCTTTGGGGCATCCTTACGAATATCGCTGGGCTTCTCGTCGACATCGGGGCGACGGCCAGTCATCAATTCGAAGAGCAGCACACCGAAGGCGTAGATATCCGCTCGGGCATCGGGTTTCTGGCCATCTTTAACTTCTCGGGGCATGTAATCGAGGGTGCCGGAAATGGCCTCGCTGTTCTGCAGACTGCCAGAGATTTGAATGGAGTGGCGAGCTTCCTGGCTGTATCGGCTAAGGCCAAAGTCGGCCACGAAGAGGCTTTGTTTTTGGTCGAGGAGAAGGTTTTCGGGCTTTAAGTCGCCGTGAACAATGCCTTGTTTGTGGGCGACGGAGAGGGCTTCTAAGAGCTGATGGATGAGGTCACGAATCTCATTGAGAGACAGCGGCTTATCAGAGTTCATGCGTTCTCGGAGGGTGCCTCCGGAGAGGTAGTCCATAACGAGGTAGGGTGGGTTGTGGGTGACAGAGGCGGCGAGGACCCGGACGATGTTGGGGTGGTCGAGCTTGTCGAGGGCTTTGATCTCGGTGCGGAAGAGATCGGTGGCTTCGCTGGTGGGGATTTTGATGGCCACGGTTTGTTTGAGGATGTGGTGTTGGGCTTTCCAGACTTCTGCGAAGCCGCCCTCACCTAGTTTTTCCAGGAGGGTGTATTCCCCAATTTGAGTGTCTTTTGCAGCTT
>JARGOJ010000747.1 GCA_029210225.1 Planctomycetota bacterium | reverse complement strand
TGGTCGTGTTAGTCTTCTGATGGGTCTCTTCGCTGAATTGAGATTCTTTCGCCTTCGACTAGATTCTCGCGCTCGTAGTAGTACACCATCCCCTCGATGAAGTGAGCCGACTCACAGACGATGTAATATTGCAGTCGACCTTCACTGGCTGTTGGCGATTCCGCGTCCATGATCAACAAGACCTCAGGCGCTTCAAAATGATGACCCTTAGATCTTTGAAAGACTGCAATTTCACTTTTGCTTGCTTCTCTGAAGCTGGGCGCCCAAAAAATGCAAGGTAGATCAATGTATGAGACTTCATCGAAGTGAATTTCAATTTGGTGGTAGTAGCAGAAATCAAAACTGCCACAAATTGTAAGTCGAACGCTGTCGAATTTTTTGATTTTAAATTCGTCGACGTTCAGGCGTTGCGCGACTTTTTCTAACCCCGCCAGCTTGATACTCACGATTCGAGACCCTCTCGGCTTTTTAGAGTTAATAGTCTATGCCTCTGCCTTCTTCGGCGCTAGGGCGAAGGACGAGGAAGCACTGAGTTGAGGGCGAAATTTTGAAACCGAAGACAAAACGGTGAAGCCTCGATGCGACTCGATATAAGTCCCTCCCCTTGCCTGTCAACGCCCCCGTCGTTGATAGATCTTTGTCCGCGACTGACCATCCGCTTCGACAAAGGTGAACTTCCAAGAGTCCTTCTCATAAGGGCCATAGCTGACTGATCCGGTCTTGTCTCCAATTCGATACTTCAGCACTGATCCCTCCTTGCTTGACGTGAAATCAATGATTTCTGCGCCGCGCAAAGGCTCTAGCCCGGGGCGCAATGGGGCGTCTCGGGGTTGTGGTTCAATCTGACCTCCCCGGACCGTGACGACCCCACGCATTCCTCCGTTAATGTACGGATAAGTCTTCGAAGCGTGGTAGTGATAAGCTCCCTGCGCATCGAAGTGACCATTGAATTCGTCGAGCTTACCAACGGCCGAACCGTCCGCCTCAGTCAGGCCATAGATTGGGAATCCATCCAGAGCAAATGCAATCGGTTGCCCCTTTCCAACGATCTTCTCAAGGTGGACCGGAGCTATATGATAGTGATAGTCATCACCCCTCCCGCTGTGACCGCCCCATTTATCAAGCTCTCCCGCCAGATACGCGTCTTCCCCCCGATTATTGAGAGCATTGAATATTGGCACACCATTCGCCGCCAGCGCAATCGCTCCTCGAAACAGGTGACTCTTCGCTGAGATGGGCTTGTCTGCGAGTTTCGGCTGAAGAGGAATTTGCCAAGCGTTGCTCCCGGTAAAAGGTTGAGGGAGAGGCACTTGTTGTTGCCAGGATCGAATGCCGATCATCATTCCGTGGTCGGGGAGCCCGTCCGATTCCACAAAGAGATTTTCAGTATTCCAGCGAACTTTAACCCGCTCGAAGTGGTGGAAGTGACGAGCAATGATTGGCTCGTCACCCACATTTTTCCAATTCTTAAGTGTGTAGTCGGGAGGAGACGAAGTATTGAAAAATAACTGATAGATTCCGATTGAAGCAATCACTGCCATGACGAAAAATAAGGGCTTGGTCCGCTTACTTAGAAAGGACATCGTGGCCTCCTTTATGTTTGAGTCTTCCTTTTACTCGGACTGAAGAATTGGGAAGTTCTTCGGAGTGCTGCCGTCGGGAGGAAAGTCGACCTTGACTCGGAATAGCACTGTGTTATCGAGGTCGAGATCGTTGGACCAAATGAACTTGGCGCCTTGAAAGTCGTGGTCATAGAACGGCCGCTTTGGTCGGACGGCGTCCTCGGAATACTCGGTGGCGGGTTGCCATGAGCTATCATCGAAGTCAATCTCGGACCAACGGGCGGGGATCTCGGTCGTCAAGACTTTTGGATTCTGAGTGTCTCGGTCGACCGGACCGTGGGCGACAACCTTGACCTTCCAATGTTTCCCGGTCACCGTTCCGTCGGCCAGTTTCAAGATAAATCCGCCATCACCGATCTGGGTATTGCGATACTCCATACCCGTCTTGGCATTGGCGTTGTCCTTGGCAATGACTGCGATCGTCATTGGATATTCAGGCAGGACGTCGACGGAGATGACATTGTGAGGAATGAATCGAATGGAGTCGACAGCAATGAGTTCGCCATTGATGTAGAGGGAGAACCAATTGTCCGCGTAAACGTTCAATCGCTTTGTGTCCTCGATCTCCGGCTTTTTCCCCTTCGCGACGCCAATCTTTGCCAGCCCTACAAAGGTTGCGGCGCCAAGCACGGCCAAGCAAAGCGTTGAGAGTGCGGCGTGTTTCCACGATATCCTTTTCATAAGGTTCTCCTCTTCATTCTCAAAGTTCGATTGCGCGAACCCTGTGTCAAGCTATGACTTCCAGAATTGAACGCATCATACAAAGCGACTTGCTATTCCTCGCAACAACAGTTCGCGTGTTAACTATTCTGGCGATTGAATGTTAGCCTGCTAACTGTTTGGGCACAAGATGATTTTTCGTTTTACTTTCTTTTTCACCGGGTCCATCTGCTCGAAGAGCGCCGATGGGAAAGGCTAGAACGACAGAGTGTTCGGTCACATCAGGCAGATGTTTTCAATACCCTAAACCCCGTGGGCGAGCTTTCTCAGGCTGATCTGGCCGCCGACTTTGCCAGGAAAACAGAAAATAGTGGCTTGCCAATCATGTCTTGCGCTGCAATAGTTAGTATACTAATATTTATTTGCAGGCACGCTCATAGGAAGTGTAGAGACGTCTATGAAAAGCGAAGCTCCACCGAAGCGAAACGGACAAAGCACGGACGGGTCGGGCTCGCCCTGTGAAACTGTAAAGCGCTTGGAAACCATTGTCTTCTTTATCACCCTCGTCCTCGTCACCACTGGCACGGTCGCATTCACTGGAAGGTATTTCTTTCATTGGTCGCTTCACTCCCCGCAGATCCTCTCCCAAGGCGCAAATAGCTTCTGTCGTTTCGCATTACTTGGCCTCTCTATCGCCGTCCTTCTCCTTACTCGTTTCTCAAAACTTTCGGCGAAGCAGCTACTGACCGCAGGTCAGATATACCAAGTCGTCGGCGCCGCCTTACTAGCGTTCCCTCTAAACTATGCTCCCATCGAAACCATCGCTATTCGCCCCGGCTTGTTTTCTTGGCTTGCCATATGGATCGTGCTGTTTCCTCTTGTTGCACCTTTGACGCCGCGACGCAACCTCACGTTGGCCTTCATTGCAGCGACGACTGCGCCACTGATTCACGGAGCCTATACCGTGCTTCATGACACCCCTTGGCCCACAACTGAGCAACTCTTCTCGGCTTATCACGCCTACTATTTTTCCGCAGCTTTCTCCCTGGCCCCAGCCCTCATCGTCCATCGACTCGAAACACGCCTCGACAAGGCACAAATCAAATTGAGTGAACTCGGCAGCTACCGCCTCGTCGAGCGCATAGGCAAGGGAGGCATGGGAGAAGTATGGAGAGCCGAACACGCATTTTTGGTGCGCCCTGCCGCAGTGAAGTTGCTCCCTCAGATCGCAGTTTCAGGTAGTGAACCGTCGAACCAAGACGCTGTGGCGAGGTTCTTTCGTGAAGCGCAAGCAACCGCAGACTTGACCTCCCCTCACACAATCACCATCTTCGATTTTGGAATCACCGACGAGGACCAGTTCTTCTACGCCATGGAGTTACTCAACGGAACAGACCTTGAGAACCTGGTCACGTCAAGCGGGCCCCTGGCTCCTGAGCGGGTCGCCTATCTCCTCATTCAGGCCTGTGCCTCCCTTGGCGAAGCCCATGAGCACGGCTTCGTTCACCGTGACATCAAGCCCAGCAATCTCTTCACATCCCGCCAGGGAATGGCGTGCGACTTCCTTAAAGTTCTCGACTTTGGCCTCGTCACAAGCCTTGAACCAACACCGACAAGCAAGTTGACAAGCCCCAATTTGATCATGGGCACACCCCTGTTTATGGCCCCTGAACAAACTCAAGGAAAACCTATGGACGGTCGATCAGACTTATACGCCCTCGGATGCGTTGCTTACTTCCTACTCTGCGGCCATCCTCCTTTTCTCAACGAGAACGCCATCAACGTGATGGTCGATCACTGCAACAAAACACCGCCTCCGATACCCCAGATCCCCGGTCATCAACGGCCGCCGAAACTCGACGCCGTCATCTTTGCCTGCCTTGAAAAGAAGCCAGTAGATCGCCCCAAGAACGCCAGGGAACTCGCTGATAGCCTTCGAAGCATCGACTTTGCAAATCCCTGGACTGAAGCGCGAGCAAACGAATGGTGGGAGCAACATCAGCTTGGTGGCGTCAACGACAAACAAACAAGTCCAAGGATTTCGAAGACAACACGAACTCTTATCCAGGCGAAGGCTTAAGAAGCCAATTCGCATACTCAGAGAGAAACATAGAACGCCAATCAATATGACTGAAGACGAGTATTCATTCCACTTCCTCATCCACGGAGCTCATCTGCTCGAAGAGCGACTACGAGAAGGTCTAGAGCGACACAGTGTTCGGCCCCGTCAGGCACGTATTCTCGACGCCCTTGACCGCATGGGCGAGGTTTCTCAGGCTGATTTGGCCGCTGAGTTTGCCGTATCTGCAGCGAGCATGAGCACAATGACCTCGCGATTATTGAAGTCCGGCCTCATTGAACGGAAAACGGATCCTCAAGAACTCCGGAGAAACTTACTCTCTCTCACCAAGTCCGGGCGCAGCAAGCTGAAATCTGTTTATCAGGTTTGGGGAGAGATTGAACAGGACATTATTCAAATCCTCGGCGCAGAGAAGGCTCAGCATCTCGCCGCCTTGAGCCGGGAACTCCGAAACCTACTTGGCGGCTCGACTCCGGGAAGAGAGTGAAGACCG
>JARGOJ010000746.1 GCA_029210225.1 Planctomycetota bacterium | reverse complement strand
TGGGTTGGCAAAATCCATGAGAAGCTGGCGAGCACCACGGTGTCCTTTTATTTTCACAAAGCGCCCCTTGCAGACATCTTGCGGTTCTTTGAGGAGAAGAGCGGCTTGGACTTCGTGATCTCACCGAACTTAGACCCGGAAGACTTTGAGATTGATCTGCGGCTAAAGCAAGTGAGCCTCGATTTAGCGCTCCAACACACTCTGAAGAAGGCTGAGCTTTCCTATACCTTGAAGAACAACGTGATTTACATTGTTCCGTTAGGCCACAACGACCAAGCCATGATCCTCGATTTTATTGGCATACAAGACATCATAGAAACGAAGGAGAAGAAGGAAGAGCCTGAAGCCAAGCCAAGAAAAGGACCTATGTTTCAGACTCTCAATTTCAGCGACGAACATTCCTATGACCAGCCCTACGGAGTCGGGCAGCTCTTGGACATCATCCGCTCCGATACCGGCGCTGACTCTTGGGATGACGCCGCTTTTATTCAATTCCATAACGGTCAGCTCATTATCTTTCAGAGCGAGGATAAGATTCATAAGACGCGAGAAATCATTGCTCGGCTCCGACAAGCAAAGCAATCCGAGCGCTAAGTCGGGGTCCTCATCCCCACCCAAAACGAGGCGACCCTGAGATCGGATGAGAAAGTTCGCGGCTCTCGGGGCAAAGCTCGTTGCCACGACCCGGGGAAATTGTCACAATGGGCCCTCTTCTTCCATAAGTGTTGAAACTACCAAGTATTGAGGGCAACAATGGCGGAGTCCGCGGCCACATCTATACAGACCTGTATTCAAGACATCGATCTCCTGCTCAAGCTATACGGCGCCCTCGGCAGCGGCACTCAGACGCCTGATGCCAGCGCGACGACAGCCCAACTGAGCGCCCTAAAAGACAAGCTTCAGCTGGTCGCTTCGACTCAAAAGAAAGAGCGTCGAGACTCGGGGCGTCACGATCCTCTGGCCACCATGTCTCAAAGTGTCGTCGCCCTAACCACGGCTCTCACCGATTCGAATCAGCGCTTCGTCGACCGATTCAAGCGTCTCGAAGAACGCCTCGGCAGACATGAAGAGAGCCTCTCTGAGCTTAAAAATCATGTCGAGAGCGCCCATGAAAAGACCAGCGCCCAGGTCGAGGGCCTCGGACAACAAATCGGAGACCAGCTCGTTAGCGCTATGGAAGAGCAAATAGCCAGCGTTGAAAGTCGCCTTGAGAGGGTCGAAGAGAAGAATCAGAGGGGGCACGATGTCACCTTGGATCTCTTGCAGTCGTTAGATGAACAGAATCAGAAGGTCGAGACCTCAACTACAAACTTGCTCAATAATCAATTCAAAGATTTACACGCTATGGTTATTGGAACCTGCAAAGAGCAAAAGCAACACCTCGAAGAGCAGGCGATTGTTCCTCAAATCATGGATCGCCTCGAAGCATTGGATGAACAGAATCAGAAGGCTGAGGCCTCGGCCACGACACTGCTCAATAATCAATTCAAAGATTTACACGCTATGGTTATTGGAACCTGTAAAGAGCAAAAGCAACACCTCGAAGAGCAGTCTATTGTTCCTCAAATCATGGATCGCCTTGACGCGTTGAGCTTGGAGTCGCAGACCGCCTCGGACCGTCAGGAGCATGCATCCAAGCAAGCCGCCCACTCTACGAAGAGCGCGCTCCAAGGCCAGTTAAAGCAGCTTCAAGAAACTCTGACTGAGCAAATCGCCGACTTTGAAACATTAACTTTGAGCAGCGCCAAGCAAAGCAGCAGCGATAACGCTGAAGCCATGGAAAAACTTAAAGCGCACCTTGAATCGTCTCATGGGCAGCTCGGAGAGAACCTGACCGGCCAGATTGAGCAAGTGATACATTGGCAGCAAAAACACCGCGCCGTTGAGCTCTTAACACAGTCTTTAAGCCAATTGGATGCCCTTAACCAACGCATCCTGGCCGACAGCAAAGACCAAAAGAACTTCTTGGTGCAAGTTGTGCTCGCCAAGATTAACGAGCAATTCACTGAAATTCAATCTGAGGCCCAAAAGTTAGGAGCCCAGGCCGAGAAGATCAATCAAGACTCTGTGCGAGAGCACGGCCGTCAAATTGATCGAACAGCGGGGCTACTTCGCAATGACATCTTCAAGAAGCTCAATGAAGTCATTCAGAGGCAGCACAGTAACAACGCCGTCAAATCTCTGCTCGAATCCGCCGCCGGACAAAAGACAGCCCTCGCTGAACTGAAAGAGTATTCGTCGGCGCTGGAACAAATGAGCGCCGGCATTCGCAAGCGCCTTGACTTGTCCTATCAGGGAATTAATACCAACGGCAAAAAAGCCGACTCCATTATCAAGAACAACGCTGACCGAGACAAAATCTTTGCGGACTTCGGAGTGATGCTCGGTCAAATCGCCGACGACTTCCCAGAGATTATTGACGGGCTCAAAGAGATCCTGTATTCCCAATTCCTTGAACTGTCCAATCGCTTTCAAATGCAGGACGCCCGCTTCAGCACCCTCCATAAAATCGTCGCAAGTTCGACTCCGTCTCGACGCAGCGGCGCCACCAGCCGACCGAGTCAACGCCCTGGGGCCTCCCCCTCAAGCTCGGCCACACGAGCTGCAACGAAGCCTAGCCCAGCGCCAGCCGCCAGCGCGCCGCCGCCATCTCCCCGATCCTCAGGCAGCAAAGCCAAGGCCTCACCAGGAACCGCACCAACCAAGTCCTTTGAGCGCGGACGCGTCGCCGCTCCCAGAGACCCTAAACCCCTTCCTCGTGACAATAAAGCCAAGGCCCCCAGTGATACTCCTCCCCCACGCCCCAGGCCCAAAGCCAAGCCCGGAGGGCGCATGGAGTCGGACTTAAACTTTGTGGATGAGATTTGAGAGAGATCTCAGGCTTCGCTCAGACCCCGAAGGAAATAGGCCATTCCTTCTTGGATGCGCTCATTGAGAGCACCTTTGTAGCAAGTCAAGAAGATGTCCAACTGCAAGACTAATTCCGCATAGCTCCTCGGCCAGCTATAGTCCGCGCAAAGCTTGATAGTTTCTGGGTCGAGGAGCTTTAAGCCATGGCTTCTGACAAGTTCTAAACGTTGAAATTTGGGGGTCTGAAGAATACCAAGAATAACTGCGTGAAGGTCTTCCAAGCTTTGTGAGACAGGCACGCAATGAAATCCATCGGCGAAGCAAGTCTTTAAGAAACTATGGGCTTTAGGATTTTGCCGAATGAGCTTTGGGCTTTGGGAACTAACGACTATGAGAGACTTCGGACGGGCTCGGCCATTGAGCATCAGACTCACGAGAGTCTTCTGAAGCTCTGCGTTGTGTTCAATATCTTCCCAGTTGTGAATGGCAAAGGTCCCCTCCCTAGCATGGCGCCAGTCTCTGTTTAGAATTTTAAGTGAGCCCTGTCTGTAATACGAGGCGCTCAAGCGCACGAGCATCTTGCTTGGGCTTCGCCTCTCGTGAATCTCACAGACCAGCGCGTTGAATTCCTCGAAGCAAGCCTCGCCATGCAAGAGTATCCAGGGGTTATCCCCAGCGATCTGTTCCTTCAGGCGCTCACAAGTCTTATATTTCTCTGGGTGAACTGTGTAGCAATCACCAAAGTGATAGGGATCACCGCGCTCCAGACGGCGTTTTAGATAGGGAGCCAAGGCCCAATCAATGCCGCAGTGAACGAGGCGCTCTAATTCATTGAAGAGGCGTTCTTTAGCCTCTGGGTCGCCTTGTTGTTCTTGTCGTTCTAATTCTCTCAGTCGCCCGTCGATATCAATCTCCAAGGTGAAACTATCAGGAGGCCTCAAGCTGACTATAACTCTTCAATTTATTGTAGAGCGTCTTCACTGAGACCTCTAAGACCTCCGCCGCTTTATTCTTATCGCCATCGAAGTAGTCTAAGGCTCGCAAGATCATATGCTGCTCCAAGAGCTTCAGAGGCATAAGCTCGCCTTGAAAACTTTGGCTGACATTGGGGAGATAGCGGCGAACATCGCTGGCTTCAATAACTTTATTGTCTGTGAGAATGGACAGGCGGTCAATAGTACTGCGTAACTCGCGAACGTTGCCCGGCCAGTGATAGCTCGCTAGAACGTCCAGCGCTCCCGCAGAGAACTCTCTCGACGGACGACCTTTTTTCATCAATTCACTGAGGAAACATTTGGCCAATACAACGACATCTTCTTGGCGTTCGCGGAGGGCGGGAATACGAACATGAATTGTATTTAGGCGATAGTATAAGTCTTCTCGGAACGCGCCCTTCTTAATGGCTTGCTCAAAGTCTACATTAGTCGCGGCGATCAATCTCGCGGAGGTGTATAAGGTCTCTTCTCCTCCAACTCGTTGAAACTCGCCAAACTGAGTAAAGCGAAGTAATTTCACTTGAATATCAAGGGGCAGCTCGCCGACTTCATCGAGGAAGAGGGTGCCATTCTCGGCCAATTCCACGAGGCCCTTCTTGCGACGGTCCGCGCCCGTAAAAGACCCCTTTTCGTGACCAAAGAGCGTGCTCTCCACTAAATTGACCTGTAAAGCTCCGCAATTGATTGTTACGAAGGGTCCGGACGCAAAAGGACTGAAGCGGTGTGCTTCTCTAGCAAAAAGCTCTTTACCCGTGCCGCTCTCCCCAGTAATAAGAATGGGAACATCGGTTTGCGCCGCCTTCTTAAGCATCCCCATCGCCTCAAGCATACGAGTCGACTCCCCCAAATAAATGGGTCCAATCGATTGAGTCGACGACGTGAAACCACGGGCTTTTTCAGAGAGCTTCCGCTTCTCCAAAGCCTTTTCAATCAACATCTCAAGCTCAGTGAGAGGACAGGGTTTAGTCAGGAAATCGTAAGCCCCAGCCTTCATGGCTTCGATGGCCGAG